>DFWY01000020.1:0-2791 GCA_002381615.1 Polaromonas sp. UBA4122
TTTATTTACGGATTAGTTCTAAATTGAATTAAGGATGGCAAAGTAACGTTACATAATAAAGTTTCTGAAATTTAGCAAAAAAACGGCCGCGCATGCCGCGCACTTACAGGAGACAAACCGATGATTTACACAAAAACAGCGTTGGGTCAGTCGGTCTTGCACGACCGCTCCCTTGGGTTAACGCCACGGCAGCGCGCGGCATTCATCATGTTTGACGGCAAACGCCGTGTAGAAGAAGTTGTCAAAGGGACGGCTGGCTTGGGTGTGACGGCAGAGGATGTCAATCACCTGTTGGCGCTAGGGCTGCTGGTGGCCAGTGCCGCTGCACCACCTGCCATGCTTGAGCCACAGTCGGTTCCCGCTTCCGCGCAAGGCGTTGCCGGAGCGCCCAGCCTGAATGCCCAAGAGCATTATTTAAGGGCCTATCCCATTGCCACGCGGCTCACCGCGAACTTGGGTCTGCGCGGCTTCCGGCTCAACCTGGCAGTTGAAGCCGCGGGCGATGTGACCAAGCTGCAGGAGTTGGCGCCCAAAATCAAGGAAGCCGTTGGCCCCGAGAAATTCAAGGAACTTGAAAGCGCCTTGTATTCCTGAGCCACAGCGGCATGCTCGCCTTCAGGCATGAAGCGCCCGCTTCACGCCTGGAGAGGGTGGGTCTTCAGATCAGCGCAGCTCAGCGCTTGAATTTTCCGTCGGTGCCAATGATGGACAAATCGGCAAAATCAAGTCCGGTGTGATCTTCAGGGCTGTAGCTCACTTCAAGCCCGCCAATATCCAGTTTGCGAATGCCCTCAAGAGCTGCCTGAATTTTTTCGCGGCTCGGTTTGGTGCCGGCCCGACGCAAGCCTTCAACCAGCACCTTGGCGGCGGCAAAGCCTTCCAGCATGGCCGGGCTGAGTTCGTTCTGTCCCTTGGCCTTGGCCAACTCCTGGGCTTCCTTGACCAGGGAAAAGGCGATAGAGCGCTCGTAAGGAAAGACCTGCGTGACAATCACGCCCCGCGCATTGTCGCCCAGGCTCTTCACAAAGCCGCCCGATGCGTTGTTGGACAGCGTCACGATCTGTGCGGTAGAGCCGGCCGCGCGGAAGGCCTTCATGCCGTCGACCACCGCCTGGGCGGAGGCCACCATGATGACGGCCTGCGCATTGGACTGGTAAACCTTGGTCGCTATCGGTGCGAAGTCGGGCTTGGAGCGGTCAAATTTTTCCAGCACGGCCGGTGTGAGCTTGGCCGCTACCAGGCCTTTTTTCGCCCCGGCCATGCCATCGGCTCCGAAGCTGTCGTCAACATAGACAATGCCAATCCGGGTGATGCCTATGGAGTTCAGGTGGGTCACAGCTTTTTCAGCTTCGCGCTGGTAAGTGGCGCGCACATTGAAGATATGTTTCTTGACGGGCTGGTGCAGCACCATGGCGCCGGTGGACGGGCCTATGAGCGGCACGCCGTATTTGTCGAGCAGCGGAATCATCGCTTCTGTGTGTGGCGTGCCGCGTGTGAGAAACATTGCCACCACGTTTTGTTCTTCAATCAGCTTGCGCGCGTTTTCGGCCGCCAGCTTGGGATCGAACTTGTCGTCGAGCGAGATCAGCTCTATCTTCTGCCCACCGATACCGCCCTTGGCATTGATGGCATCAATATAGAGCTTTGCGCCGTCTGTGGTTTCTTTCACGCCGGATGCTACGGCGCCGGTAAATCCCGCGGTTTGCCCGATCAGGATTTGCGCTTGGCTGGCATGGCTCAGGGCGGCCACCACGATGGCTGCGAACCACAAACTCGGTTTTTTCATATTGGTTTCCTTGGGTTTCAATTTTAGCTGCCAAGTGGACCATAAAAGCATGGAAATTACGAGAAGGGAAAACCACCATGGCGCCTCAAATCCGGCGTCTACGCGGGGCTTTAACTCCATGCCAAGGATCCGCAAATGCTTTGTCTAGAATGTTTGACCTCTTCAGGAAAGACCCCCATTCATGTCCCAGGGAATCATCCGCATTCGCGGCGCGCGCCAGCACAACCTCAAAAACCTTGATCTGGACATTCGTACCGGTGAAATGACGGTGGTCACCGGGCCCAGCGGCTCGGGAAAATCGTCGCTGGTGTTTGACACACTGTTTGCCGAAGGCCAGCGCCGTTATGTGGAAACCTTCTCGGCCTACGCACGACAGTTCCTGGACCGCATGGACAAACCGGCGGTTGACAAGGTCGAAGGCGTGCCGCCCGCCATTGCGATCGACCAGACCAATCCGGTGCGCAACTCGCGCTCCACCGTGGGCACCATGACGGAGCTCAATGATCATCTGAAGCTGCTCTATGCACGCGCGGCGCAGCTGTTTGACAGGCAGACGGCCCAAGCCGTTCGGCATGACACGCCGGAGTCGATTTATGCCGAACTGATGGCGCGCACGCTTGACAGTGATCCAAGAGTCGTCATGACGTTTCCGGTCGAGCTTCCAGGCAATACCAGTGCGGAGCAGCTCGAACAATGGCTCTCGGCCAGCGGCTTTACGCGCGTGCATGCCGAACGTGAAATATCGACCCCTGCGGGCCCCCACAAACTTTTAGATGTCGTCGCCGACCGCTTTCGATTGCACACCGCCGAAAAAGTACGGGTGATGGAGGCCATTGAGACGGCACTCAAGCGCGGTGGCGGTCGCCTCAATGTGTACGTTCAGCATGGTGCGGACGCCAGCGCAGGGCCGCCCCAAGCCAGTCCCGCCCCCTCGGGGGGGGGGGGGAGAGAAAAAACAAAAAAAAAAGGGGGGGGGGGGGGGGGAAACGGGGGGGGGGGGGGGGG
>DFWY01000020.1:2879-8535 GCA_002381615.1 Polaromonas sp. UBA4122
GGGGGGCAGCGCATTACACGAAGCGAAAAGCGTGGGGGCCGACTTTATCGGTCAGCCCGATGAAATGTGGCGCTTTTCAACCGGTCTGCACTGCCCCGACAGCGACCTGCGCTATACCGACCCAACGCCTTCGCTATTTTCCTTCAACTCGGCCATGGGCGCCTGCGAAACCTGCCGCGGCTTTGGCCGGGTGATTGGCGTGGACTACGGGCTGGTGATTCCCAACGACAAGCTCACGCTGCGTGCCGGCGCCATCAAGCCCATGCAGACGCCGGCCTGGAAAGAAGCGCAAGACGACCTGATGCGCCATGCCGAGACCGCCGGCATTCCGCGCGACACGCCCTGGTACAAGCTCACGCCCGAGCAGCAGGGCTGGGTGATCAACGGCTCGCCGAGCTGGAACGGCAAGTGGAACCAGCACTGGTTTGGCATCAAGCGCTTCTTTGCCTACCTGGAAAGCAAGGCCTACAAGATGCACATTCGCGTGCTGCTGTCCAAGTACCGCAGCTACACGCCCTGTGAAACCTGCGGTGGTGCGCGTCTCAAGCTCGAACCGCTGCTCTGGCGCCTCGGCTCTAAAGAAGCCGCCGATGCGGTGCTGCCGCCCAGCCTGCGCTTCATGCCGGTCGGCGTGCAATGGAACCGCGAGCAACTCGAAGCCTTGCCGGGCTTGTGCGTGCATGACCTGATGCGTCTGCCGATTGAGAAGCTGCAGCGCTTTTTCAATCGCCTGCTGCCCTCACCCCGGCCCGCTCCCGGAGAGAGAGAGAGTTCTACATTGCCCCCTCTCCCGGAGGCAGAGGGCAGGGGCGAGGAACAGGCACTCAAGCTGTTATTCGAAGAAATCCAAACCCGTGTGAAGTACCTCTGCGATGTAGGCATTGGCTACCTCACGCTCGACCGGCAGAGCCGCACGCTGTCAGGCGGAGAGGTGCAGCGCATCAACCTGACCACCGCGCTGGGCACCTCGCTGGTCAACACCTTGTTTGTGCTGGACGAGCCTTCGATCGGCCTGCACCCGCGCGACATGAACCGCATCACGCAGGCCATGCACCGGCTGCGCGATGCCGGCAACACGCTGGTGGTGGTGGAGCACGACCCTGCCGTGATGCTGGCGGCTGACCGCATGATTGACATGGGCCCTGGACCGGGCGAGAAGGGCGGCCAGATTGTGTTCGATGGCACGCCCGAAGATTTGAAGCACGCCGACACGCTGACGGGCGCCTACTTAGGCGCGCGCAAGCAGGTGGGAATGGGCTTCAAGCGCGCAGTGACCGACAGCACGCCCCGCCTGATCCTTGAAGGAGCCAGAGACCACAACCTGAAAAACCTGACCGTGGAGTTTCCGCTGCAGCGTCTGGTTTGCGTGACCGGGGTCAGCGGCTCCGGCAAGTCGACGCTGATGCAGGATATTCTGGCGCCCGCGCTGCTGCGCCAGTTTGGCAAAGCCACTGAAACACCGGGCCTGCATGACCGGCTGCTGGGCGCCGAGCACCTGACCGATGTGGTGTTTGTCGATCAGTCGCCGATTGGCAAAACTGCACGCTCTAACCCGGCTAGCTACGTCGGCGCATGGGACGCCGTGCGTGAACTGTTTGCCTTGGCGCCGCTGGCCCAGCAGCGCAGCTACACCGCCTCAAAATTCAGTTTCAACCACGGCGACGGGCGCTGCCCGACCTGCGGTGGCTCGGGCTTTGAACACGTGGAAATGCAGTTTTTGAGCGACGTGTACCTGCGCTGCCCCGACTGCGACGGCAAACGCTACCGGCCAGAAATTCTGGAAGTCACGATTGAGCGCAAGGCCATCGGCCAGATTGAACGGAAAATGGGTTCTGACCCCGGTTTTCGTTCAATGAACGTCGCCGACGTTCTCGATCTGACGGTCAGCGAGGCCGTGCAGCTGTTTGCGCAAGACCGTGAAGTGGTGCGCGCGCTACAACCCATTGTGGAAGTGGGCCTGGAGTACGTGAAGCTGGGCCAGCCCGTGCCCACGCTGTCGGGCGGTGAAGCTCAGCGCCTCAAGCTCGCTGGTTTCCTGGCCGAGGCCAGTAAATCCGCCAGTAAAACCAGGAGCATCAGCAAACAGCCGCTGGCGCTTAAAAATCTCAACCGAGGCACGCTCTTCCTGTTTGACGAGCCCACCACCGGCCTGCATTTTGACGACATTGCCAAACTCATGCGGGCGCTGCGCAAGCTGCTGGAAGCAGGGCATTCGCTCATCATCATTGAGCACAACCTTGATGTGATCCGTTCGGCCGACTGGCTGATTGACCTCGGCCCTGAGGGCGGCGAAGCGGGCGGCCTGCTGGTGGCGCAAGGTTCCCCGGAAGACGTGCGGCAGCACCCCACATCGCACACCGCCAAGGCGCTGCGCGAGTACGAGCAGGCCATGGGCCAGATGCACCAGGTGGAAGAAGTTCGGCCCAAGGCGTGGAAGGCCAGGCCCACCTTCTCCAACATGATCCAGATCGTCAACGCCAAGGAAAACAACCTCAAGAGTCTTTCGGTCGATATTCCGCGCGGTAAGTTCAACGTGGTCACGGGCGTGTCAGGCTCGGGAAAGTCCACACTGGCCTTCGATATTTTGTTCAACGAAGGGCAGCGGCGCTACCTGGAGTCGCTCAATGCCTATGCCCGCAGCATTGTGCAGCCGGCCGGGCGGCCTGAAGTGGATGCGGTGTACGGCATTCCGCCCACGGTGGCGATTGAGCAGCGGCTGTCGCGCGGCGGGCGAAAGTCCACCGTGGGGACCACCACCGAGGTCTGGCATTTCCTGCGGCTGCTGTACGTCAAGCTGGGCGTGCAGCATTGCACCAAAGACGGTGCGGCCGTCATGCCGCAAAGCCCTGAAAGCATTGCCGCGCAGCTTCTTAAAAATTATCGGGGCCAGCACATCGGCCTGCTTAGCCCCCTGGTGATCAACCGCAAAGGGGTCTATACCGAACTGGCCGACTGGGCCCGGCCGCGCGGCTACACGCATTTGCGCGTGGACGGTGAGTTTTTGCCGACCACCGGCTTCCCGCGCATTGACCGCTTCAAGGAGCACACGGTCGAGTTGCCGATTGCCGATCTTCATGTGACGCCTGACAACGAGGCTGCGCTGCGGCTGGGTCTGGCGACTGCCCTGCAGCACGGCAAAGGCGTGGTGCATGTGCTGGCATCGCTGGATGGCCTGCAAGGGGCGATGCTGGCGGGAACCAGCGCCAAACATATTGGCAAGCTTGAGGTTTTCTCGACCAAGCGCGCCTGCCCGGTTTGCGCCACGTCGTATGCCGAGCTGGACCCCCGGATGTTCAGCTACAACAGCAAACATGGCTGGTGCCCCGACTGCGTGGGTACCGGCGTCAAGCTCACCAAAGAGCAGCGCAAGGTGTTTGACGATTCGGTCATGGACGACGACAACAAGGGGCGCGAGCAGAGCTTTGCCGAGCCCGAGGTGGACGAAGTGCTGGATGCCGTCTGCCCGACCTGCGATGGCTCGCGTTTGAATGCGAAGGCCAGGGCCGTGAAGTTCGCCGGGGTCGGTATTGCCGACATTGCCGCCCTGTCGGTCACCGATGTGCGCCGCTGGGTTGAAACGCTGGCGCTGGAAGGGCGCGAGGCTGGCATCGCCCGCGACCTGATTCCCGAGATCAAAAGCCGTCTTGAATTTCTGGAAGACGTGGGTCTGGGCTATCTCACGCTGGACCGCGGCGCGCCTACATTGTCAGGCGGCGAAGCGCAGCGCATCCGGCTGGCGGCGCAACTGGGCTCCAACTTGCAAGGTGTCTGTTATGTGCTCGATGAACCCACGATCGGGCTGCATCCGCGCGACAACCAGATTCTGCTGGGCGCACTCGGCAAGCTCAGCGAGCGCGGCAATACGCTGGTGGTGGTCGAGCATGACGAAGACACCATACGCCGCGCCGACAACATCATTGACATCGGCCCCGGCGCAGGCAAGCGCGGCGGGCGGCTGGTGGCGCAGGGCACGGCAGCGCAGTTGTCGGCGGTGCCGGAATCACTGACGGGCCGCTATCTGGCTCATCCGCTGATTCATCCACTTCACGCCAGGCGCGAAACCCTGACAGGAACTGCTGTAGCCGAATTGAGGTCGGATCCCAATTTCGCCACCCAAAGCAAGCAAGGCACAGAGACTCACCCGAAATTGGGCTCTGACCCCCATTCTGCGGCCCCAAAACCCGTTGGGAAACAAAAAAAAGCCGCGCTCAAAGCCGAGGCCCTGCGTGCCGCAGCCGCCAGCGCCAGCATCAGCCACAACGCAGCCCCCGCCGCCGCCAGCCCCTTCACCTCGTGGCTCACGGTGCTCAACGCAAGCCTGCACAATCTTCAAAACGTATCGGTCGCGGTGCCACTCTACCGCTTGGTCGCGGTCACTGGTGTGTCCGGTTCCGGCAAATCCACACTGGCGCGGGATGTGCTGCTGACCAATGTTCATGCGGGCGTCATGCAGCGTTCGTCCAAAGCCGGGCGTGAGGCCGACGACGCAGGCAAACACCCCGTCTGGACCGGTTGCGATCGCATCGACGGCTACCAGGTCGTGGACCGCGTGCTGGAAGTCGACCAGACGCCCATCGGCAAAACCCCGCGCTCCTGCCCCGCCACCTACATCGGTTTTTGGGACACCGTTCGCAAGCTCTTTGCCGACACGCTGGAAGCGCGGGCACGCGGTTACGCGGCAGGGCGCTTTTCGTTCAACACCGGCGAAGGGCGCTGCCCCACCTGCGAAGGCGCGGGCGTGCGAACCATAGCCATGAGCTTCCTGCCCGACGTGAAAGTGCTGTGCGAAACCTGCCACGGTGCGCGTTTCAACCCCGAAACACTGGCCGTGACCTGGCGCGGCAAAAGCATTGGCGACGTGCTGAAAATGGAAGTGGACGAGGCGGTGGAATTCTTTGCCGCCATGCCCAACATCGGCCACCCGCTGCAACTGCTGAAAGACGTAGGCCTGGGTTACCTCACGCTGGGCCAGCCCTCGCCCACGCTGTCGGGCGGCGAAGCGCAGCGCATCAAGCTGGTGACCGAACTGAGCAAGGTGCGCGACGACATTACAAGGCGCGGACAGAAGGCGCCGCACACCCTTTATGTGCTCGACGAACCCACGGTCGGCCTGCACATGGCCGACGTTGAAAAGCTCATTCAAGTTCTGCACCGGCTGGTCAACGGCGGCCATAGCGTGATCGTGATCGAGCACGACCTCGACCTGATTGCCGAGGCTGACTGGGTGATCGACCTGGGCCCCGATGGCGGCAACGCGGGCGGGCAGGTCGTCGCCGCAGCGCCGCCAGAGGAGGTGGTGCGGCTCGGCACCGCTACCGGTAAAGCGTTGCAGAGCGTGCTAGCCCGTGTGTAGAAGGCATTTGTTTGCTACTAAAAAAATAGCTGCTTTCACCCGTATTTGTTGGCCTACAGGCCTGAAGCGAGCCAAGGCCCCGAAGGGCCTTGGCTTAATTAACTTAGCGGCATTGACCCGCTAGATGCTATTTGCAGCCTCCACCATGATTTCGTTGGAACTCTGGCGGCCCGTTTGTGAGCACGTAAGCGTTATGCGACGAGCTTAAGACTCAAGCAAGCGGCATTATTTTTTGCCGCCACCGCCACCGCCACCGCCACCGCCACCGCCACCGCCACCGCCGTTACCACCGCCACCGCCACC
>DFWY01000105.1 GCA_002381615.1 Polaromonas sp. UBA4122
AAACTGCGGCGCCACGCCAGCTTCCATCTTTTCCCAAGGCAGTCGTGATGCCAAAACCGCCAGTGGATGGTTGTTGTCGATCATCTGTTCGAGCCGGCTGCGAAAGAAGTCGTCGGTCATTGGCTAGCCCTTCAGAATATCGTCAAAACTCTCAGTTTCTGAATCGATATTCTCCTGTTCCTGAGAGTTTTTCGCTACCGCATTTACCCGAAGAACCTAACATTCATGCGGGTTTCGGGGGATTTTGCAGGGCCGACTCAGTACATCAAGAAATACGATGTGTTACTGCCAACCAAATTTTGACTAGGCTTCCGGGATTTAATTGACCACCCCATTTGAGGCACAAAGTTACGACCAGCGCCCCGTTGTCGCTGGCAATGCCTGGTCAGTCGATCAACGGCAGGCTGGTCAAAGGCTCATCAGCGGTAACACCCAAGTCTTTCAGTTGTTTTTCAGTGCGCGCTCTTTCAGTCCCGAGGCCATCGCTTCGGCCGCCGCGGCGATATGCACGCCAGCCATCAGTGGTTGGTCATCTTCACCTTGGAACACTGCCCGGGCCGCTCTCCGAGACGGGAGAGCTTGCTGCTGATCGCCTTGACCGGTATTTGTCATACGGCGCAATTGGCACTTCGCTGGTGTCGCAGGACCCGGGCGAGCAGTTTCTCGCGTTATTATTTGGGCGTGAAATCAATGTGCTTCACGAATACGATGTTCCCCTTTTCATTCTTGACGATGTTATAGCCGTGCAACCCGTCGCCGTTCTGGTCAAACGTATAGGTGCCTTCGACGCCTTTGTAATCCTTGATGTTGTGAATGGCTTTCTTGACATCGACCGGCTTTGTGCTGTTGGCGTTCTTGATGGCCAGTGCGAGGATTTTTACAGCGTCATACGCCCAGGAAGAGTACAAATCCGGCTCAAGCTTGTACCTGGCCTTGTATTTCGTCGCGTAGGCTTGCGCTTCAGGGCTCGATTCAACCGCAAAGTCTGCAATCGAGAAAGTGCCGTATAGCGCATCGCCGGCCAGTTTCATTGCAGTATCGGTTGATATCGATGGCGAACCGACCCAGGCAACATTGACGCCAAGCTGTCGCAACTGCTTGGCGAAAATGCCCACGTCGGTCGAGTTGGCAATGTAAGTCGACACCACATCGGCGCCGGACTGCTTGATTGCCAGCACAATCGGTGTGAAGTCCTGCGAGTTGCTGGTAAATCCCTGCACCGTCACCGGCGTCACACCCATTCCCTTGAGCGTCTCAATCAGGTTGTCCTTGCCGCCGTTGCCAAAGGCATCGGTGGAATGCACGATCGCCCATTTTTTCAGTTTCAGCGTATTGACACCGTAGTCGGCGATGACCTTGGCGGAATAGCCGTCGTTAGGACGCGCTCGAAAGATCCAGGGATTGCCCGCATGGGTCAGGCGATAGTCGGTACCGCCAACCACCATCGGCAGGCCGACCTTCAGTACTATCGGAGAAACAGCCTGTATTTGCGTGCTGCGGACCGATCCGATAAGTGCTGTCATGTCGCCGCCGCTGGTAAGCTTCGACACGGTCAGCACGGATCCTGGGTTGGTACTCTGGTTGTCCTCGATGCGCAGCTCGAGTGGCCGGCCCAGCACCCCGCCAGCATTGTTGACCTCTTCCAGCGCCATCTTCGCGCCATTGATCTGGTAAATACCGGCTTCCGCATTCGGTCCGGTGCTCTCCGTCATCATTCCGACCTTGATTGAATCGACGGCTTGGGCTTGCAGTGAAACGGCGGCCAGCGCCGCAACGGCACAGAGTGAAGAAATTCTACTTTTCATACGTGTCTCCTTAAGAATATTTAGAAAAACCAATCTGATACGGATATTTCAAGATGCGTTCATTCACCCTCCTTTGCTGCATTGCGCTTATGCACAACCAGATCCATCAAACGCTGGTCGCGCCAGAGCTGGCGCGCGGGCCGCTCGCTCGCGGGCAATTTCTGAAGTCGTTCTTGCTCCAGCCTGTCGAGCAAGGCGTCATTCCATACGCGTGGCTCCGCTTGCTTGGCGATATCGAGGTAAAGCGGACCGTACCGCTCGCAATAATCCCGAATGCCGCCGGGCGCATTCAAATCGATCGTTTCGAATGGCCCCATGAACGCCCAACGCAGTCCCAGTCCATCCTTCACAGCCTTGTCCACGTCAGCGCTGTTGACGTAGCCGTCTTCCACCAAGCGAAACGCCTCGCTTAGTAGCGCGCCCTGCAGCCGATTGACGATAAAACCCTGGATCTCGCGCTGCACCATGATCGGCACTTGCCCAGCGCCTTCATATAGGGCGCGCGCCCGCTCCATGGTTGACTGATCGGTCCAGGGAGCCGGCACCAGTTCAACCAGCGGCACCAGCGAGGGTGGGTTAATGGGATGCCCGACCAGGCAGCGTGCGCGCCTCTTGAGGTCGGCGGTAAAGCTGGAAGCCGGTATGCCCGAGGTGGAACTGGCAAGTATCGTATCCGGAGCAGCAAGCCGGTCAAGTTCGGCAAATATTTCCTTTTTTGCCGCCACCGTCTCGCGCACGTTTTCCTGTACCAATCCTGCACCTCGCACCGCCTGCTCCAGTGTTGGGGCGGTGGTGATGCGCTGGAGCACTGTTTCAGGCTGCTCCGTGATCAAGCCAGCGACATAAAGCTTGGCGAGATTGGCGTTAATGGCAATGAGTGCCGACGTCATCACTTCGGGATTTACATCGTGCAGCACGACAGAATAACCGGCACGCGCAAATACCGTCGCCCATGCACTGCCGATGAGCCCCGCGCCGATAACCGCAATTTTCTCCATGGGTACTGTCTCCTTTACATTTCACTTTTTAAAAAATTAAATTGATATGGATATTTCATTACGCGTTTGTTTTTCTTGCTTTGCTGCATTGCGTTTATGCACCACCAAATCCATCAAACGCATGTTGCGCCAGCACTGGCGTTGAGCTCATACGACTTCGGCGTGTTTTCCTCCGCCCAAGTATGCGGCTCGGACTTCTTCATTGTTGAGTAGTTGAGCAGGCGTTCCTTCCACCGTCAGGTTGCCCGTCACCATTACATAGCCACGGTCAGCAACCGAAAGCGCCATATTTGCGTTCTGCTCCACCAGCAATACTGTCATACCTCGCGCGCGTATCTCGCGGATCGTTGCGAAAAGCTGTTGTACGATGATCGGCGCCAGCCCGAGCGAGGGTTCATCCAGCAAAAGCAGCTTCGGTTTGGACATCAAGCCGCGGGCGAAGGCGAGCATCTGTTGCTCGCCCCCTGAAAGGCTCCAGCCGAGCGCATTGGAAAGCCGTTTCAAGTCAGGAAATATTTCGTACATCTCTTCCACTTCCGACTCCATCTGCCGGCGGGGCAGATGGCCGCGCGCAGAGCTGCCGATCACGATGTTCTCTTTGACAGTGAGCCCTGGGAAGATGCGTCGTCCTTCGGGCACATGCGCTATGCCCAGCCGCACGATTTCCTCCGGCGATGTGCGGTTGATCGACTTGCCTTCGAATAAAATTTCCCCGCTCGTGACAGGAACGAGTCCGGAGATACTGCGCAAGGTGGTGCTTTTCCCCGCACCGTTCGCTCCGAGCAGAGTCACGATTTCGCCCCGCTCGACATGAAGCGAAATTCCTTTGAGTGCCTGTACGTTTCCGTAAGAACTCTGGATGTTACGAAGTTCAAGCAGCGGCATGAGAGGTGTCCCCTAGGTAGGCAGCAATGACGTCCGGATGGCGCAGCACGTATGACGGATCGCCTTCCGCGATTTTCTTCCCGAAATTGAGCACCGTGATCTTGTCCGAAACCTGCTCGATCAAGCCGATGTCATGTTCAATCAGAAAGACCGTCAGCCCGTGTCCCCTCAGCCGCTTCAGCAGGCCACCCAGCTCATTCTTCTCAGTCTGGTTCAGCCCGGCCGCCGGTTCATCCAACAACAGGAACTTGGGATGCCCCGCCAGGGCGCGTGCAATCTCCACCAACCGCTGATGGCCATAAGGCAGGTTCTGCACGATCACCTCGGCCTTGTCTGCCATGCCGACGAATTTCAACGCAGACAAGGCGCGTTCACGCAATGCCTTGCGCCCGGCCTCGATCGGATTATTCTCCCTTTGGGCGCCCACCATGACATTCTCGACCACCGACATCGCGGGAAACAGCCGGATATTTTGAAAGGTGCGCCCGATACCTAACCCTGCCCGTTCATGCGGCGATTTTTCGGTGATATCCACGCCATCGAAAACGATTTTTCCTGCTGTCGATTTGTAGATGCCGTTCAGGACGTTGAGCGTGGTCGTCTTGCCCGAGCCATTCGGACCAATCAAGGCATGCACCGTGCCGCGTGCCACTTCCAGGGTAATCCCGTTGACTGCTTTGACCCCGCCAAAGTATTTCTGGACATTCTCAAGTTTGAGTATCGGCGCCGGATCGGTAATTGGAATCTCCAGGTCGAGCGCCGCAATGTCGCTGACATCGATCGGCACCGGCTTCCTGTACTTGACCATCCGGGAACTGATCAGCCCCCAGATGCCGGTAGGCAGAAACACCATGATCAGAATGACCGCCAGACCATAGGCCGCCAGGTAAACTTCCTTCAGGAAGCGAAGCCATTCCGGCAGCAGGATAAGCAAGCTGGTGCCGAACGCACCGCCAAATGGGGATTGGGCGCCGCCCAGCAGAACCATCGTCAGAAACTCGATCGAGCGAGCAAAATTGAAATTGTCAGGGCTGATGTAGGCAAATCCCGCCGCAAAGAATGCCCCGCCTATGCCGGCCAAGGTTGCGCTAAGCGTAAAGGCGATGACCTTGACTCTCAGAGTATTCACGCCTGTCACTTCCGCAGCCAACTCGTTCTCCCGCACTGCACGCATGGCACGTCCCGTCCGCGTGTGCGGCAACCACCAGACGAAATAGATTGCGAGATACAGTACGACAGTGCACAGTAAAAGATAAGCCCGGTCGTCGGAAAGCACGTAGCCGAACAAGGATGGCCGTTCGATTCCGGAGATCCCATCCGGCCCGCCCGTAACACCGGCCCAATTCAGCAGGACAAGATCGAATATTTGCTGGAAGCTGATCGTGATCATGGCGAGATAATGGCCACCCAGCCGAAGCGTGGTAAGCCCAAGCACGAACCCCGCCACGGTCGCCACGCCGATGCCAAGCAGAAGCGTGATCCAGAAATTCAGTCCGAGCACGACCGTGCCTAGTCCGACTGCATAGGCGCCCAACCCGAAGAATGTCGCCTGGGCCAGGTTGATCTGTCCGGTATAGCCCAAAACCACGGTCATGCCGAGGACGGCAATCGAATACGTCACCGCCTGCATGAATATATTCAGCACATAAGGGCTGAGCTGAAAAAAGAACGGCACGAGCGCTACCAGAACCCCGAGCACGATTACTGCAGCGAGTGGTTTGAAAACACTTGCTTCGGAACCGGACCTTGCCGGTTTGCCGGGCACAGGCACTGGCTTGTTGAGAAAGGATAAGTCTTTCATGCTTTCTCCGAGATTTTTTCGCCGAAAATACCTTGGGGCCTGACCAGCAAAAAGATGAATAACAGCAGGAAGGCAAAGGCATCCTTGTACGGCACCGAAATATAGTACGCGCCAAAGCTCTCCACCACGCCGAGCAAGAGGCCGCCGACAATGGCCCCGGTCACATCGCCGAAGCCACCGATGATCGTCGCCGAGAACGCTTTCAGTGCAATGATCGAACCCATGCCGATCGATACGAAGAGTACCGGCGAGACAAGAATGCCGGCGACGCCGCCCAGGATCGCGCTGTAGATGAAGGTGAAAGCGATCATCCACGCCACGGGGATGCCAACCAGTCGCGCCATATCCTTGTCTTGCGAGGTCGCCTGCAGCTTCTTGCCCAATAAGGTGCGCTCGAAGAGAAAGTACTGAAAGGCGACCGCGACCGCGGTGACCGCCAGAATGACCAGATACTGCGTGTCCATGAACACGCCGCCCACTTCGATTCCTTGCGTCTTGAAGACCCTTTCCATCGGCTTTGGCTGGGGGCCAAAGAAATAAAGCACGCTGTTCTGCAGGAAGATCGATGCGCCAAGCGTGCTGATAATGACCGGCAAAAATGAGCGATGACGCAGCGGGTAATACACGCCGAGATTGAAGATCATGCCAATAATCCCCATCACCACCAGCGCGAGAAGGATGCTCAGCCAATAGGGAAGACCGGCTCCGAGGAAGGCTACCATCGCGAAACCGCCTAGCATGGCAAAGTCGCCCTGTGCGAAATTCACCACGTTGGTGGCGCGGATGATCAGGACGAATCCGAGCGCAACGAGGGCATATATTGCACCAAGCGCGAGCCCGGAAAACAATACTTGAAAATTAATTACAAAAAAATCCATCACCTCTTCTCCTCTACTAATCCGGGCTCCGCTATATTGTTCTGGGAACCCTGGCGGTTGCTATGCGACATGAAACTTATTTCGCGGCAAATGAAATGTTTTTGATAAAGACAATCCACCCTTTTTCGTTTTTGGACATATCGAATACCTGTTACTGAATTGATGAAGAACTTTTTTTCCCAACGGGCTGAGCAGCGGCCTGTTGGCGCGCCGGTGCATTGTCGGCGCTGCCCTGCGCAAGGCGGCGAGCCACGTTGAACATGTGGGTCTGCGCTGCCGCCCTGGCGGCTACCGCATCGCCGGCGCGGATCGCCGCGACGATGGATTCGTGCTCTTCCCGCACTTCCCGCATGAAATCGTCACGGCGCGCTTCGATCGAGCGCGTCACGCGGGTCGCCGCCTCAAGGAACTGGTTGAGGAATATGAGCGTCTTGAGCAAGAACGGATTGCCTGTCGCTTCCGCGATGCTTCGGTGAAATGCCACGTCAGCCAGTACGCCGTTACCGCCTGCCGTCATGTCGGCCGTAATCGCGGCCAGGGCTTGCCCGATCGCTTCCAAATGCTTAGGGGTCCGGCGCACCGCGACCAAGGCGGCCACTTCCGCCTCAATGGCGCGACGCAACTCGATGATTTGCATCACTGATTCGAGCGAAGTTGCGTCCTCCACTTTGATGCGTAGCGGCCGCAACTGGCTTTGTTCTGACACATAGACCCCGCTGCCCTGCTGCGAGTCGACCATGCCTTCATTCTTGAGGCGGGAAATCGCCTCTCGCACCACCGTCCGACTGACGCCGAACTGCTTGGACAGCTCCGGCTCGGTTGGCAGTTTGGTGCCGGGCGGCAATTCGCCTGACTCGATCTTTTGCAGCAAGTCGCGAGCCACCTTGTCGCTCAGTGAGAGGCCGGCCGATACTTTTTTAAACATCCCACCCTTTTTTTTAAATGGCTGCAGATCAAAAAATCAAAGGGAATTCACGGTGCCTGCTTTTTTTGAAACCACTGCCGCATTCCACTCGCCATAGCCGCCAATGGCAAGCGGCCGACGATCCGAATCGCTGCCAAGCCAGCGTTTTAGGGATTTAGGCAAGGTGCGCGACTTGAGCG
>DFWY01000114.1 GCA_002381615.1 Polaromonas sp. UBA4122
GTTGGAACTGTCGAACCCGGGTGCTCTTGGTTGATCGATGAGAGTCCTGTTACAGGCTGGGTATCGTTCACTGTGACACGGTGGTGCTGAATGCGGCGCAGTTTTGAGAGGGCGCGCTCAGGTGAGAGTTGGGTATCGCTGGCGTGCAAGCGGCTTCGCATGACCCGATACAGAATCAGCGCTATGAAGCAAATCGCTGCATGGGCCCGTATCCGATCAGGCAAGCGGTGATAGATCGGATCAATCTCAATCTCAATCTCGAACTCGTGAGAACTGTCGGCCTATTCTCGAAGCGATATGCCTCGCCAGCGGCACCGCACTTGGGTGGGGCACACAAAACCATCAGGCTAGCGGACTCGCTCCAAATAATTGCCGCAGGCACGCTCGTTGGGGAACATCCGCTGAAAATCCAAAAGGGTCGTCGGGAAAGCACTGGCCATCCCCGAACGCTACCCATGGTGTCCTTTGGGTGTCAACCGGATAGGCATGGTTCAAACCCCGTTGGCCAAGCTGGAAAGCCTGGAGGGTGTGGGCAAGTTCCTGCGCTCGGAACTCACTATTGAACAACTTCAATTGCAGGCCAAAGCCCAGAGCGATTTCAATGCTGCCAACGCCATGAATGTTGCCCGGCTTAAACTATTTGACTTGTTCAAACGACGATCCAAATCCGTCGCCTGATTCATCCCTTCGATCCAGCTTCGCTCAGGCTCATACCTGAATTGAAAAAAACTGTATTGACTGCTGACCCCGAATAACGCCGCCCCCGACGTGCCAAACAAACCCCCCGCCAGCCTTGCGACCGACGGGGTTTTGTTTTTCGTACAGCCGACTACGCAGCTTACGTCGTTGCGATCTTTTCGATCCTTGCCGCAGAGCGCTTCATGGCTGGCGTCCCAGACTGCTTGTCCAGCGACGTGCTGCCGGTCAGTCTGTTGGCGGACGCTTCTGCGAAGTGGAACGGATAGAAGATCAGCCCTTCCGGGGAACGCTCGGTCACTTTCACCTTGACTTCCACTGCGCCGTGATGGGACACCAAGCGCACCTTCTCACCATGCACCACATTGAAGCGGCGGGCATCTTCCGGATTCACTTCTACCTCGCCTTCCGGCTTCATAAAATCGAGGCCGCGGTTGCGGCGCGTCATCGTGCCGGTATGGTAATGCTCCAGCAGGCGTCCGGTGGACAGGATCAGGGGGAATTTGTCGCTCGCCTGTTCGCCGGAATCGACGTACTCCACCGCGTGGAACTTGCCGAGGCCGCTCGCAGTCGGGAAGTTCTCGGCGTACAGGTAGCGCGTGCCCGGATGATCTTCATCGTAGCACGGCCACTGCAGGCCGCCGTTGTGCAAACGTTCGTGGCGAATGCCACCGTAGGACGGAACCAGCGATGCAATTTCCTCCATCACCTGCGCCGTACTGGTGTACGGCATCGGATAACCCATCGCAGCGGAAATGTCGCAGATCACCTTCCAGTCGGGGCGAGATTCTCCGACCTCCGGAATGGCCTTCTGCAGAAGCTGCACGCGGCGCTCGGTGTTGGTGTAGGTACCATCCTTCTCGGCAAAGCTGCAGACCGGGAACACGACGTCGGCCAGCTTGGCGGTTTCAGACAGGAACATGTCCTGAACCACGAGGAATTCCAGGTTTTTCAGGCCTGCCTCGACTTCGTTCACGTTAGGGCTGCTGCCCATCGGGTTTTCGCCCATGATGTACAAGGCCTTGATCCCGCCATGCAGCGCCGCCTCTTCCATTTCGACCAACGTCAAGTACGGGTTGGTCGGCAGGGGAGCACCCCACGCTTTCTCGAACTTGGCACGATGCTCGGGATTGTTAATGTCATGATTACCAGGCAGTGCGTTGTCCATGCCCTGCATGTCGCTGCAACCCTGCACGTTGTTCTGGCCGCGAATCGGAATGAAGCCGGCGCCTGGCTTGCCGAGATGCCCGGTCACCAGGAACAGGTTGCACAGCGCAAGGCAGGCGTCCACGCCTGTCAGATGTTGCGTCATGCCCATGCCCCACAGTAGCATGCCGCGCTTGGCCTCGCCATAGATGCGGGCCGCTTCGCGCAGACGGTCGGCGGGAACACCGCTGATCTGCTCAACATATTCCGGCGTGTATTTCTTCACCGAGTCGCGGAATTTGTCAAAATCCTCGGTACGCGACTGGATGAAGGCTTCGTTGGCCAATCCCTCTTCCAGCATCACATGGGCCAGACCGTTGATCACGGCGACGTTGGTGCCCAGGCGCGGGCGCAGCCAGACGTCAGCATGGTTGACCATTTCGATGCGGCGTGTGTCGATAACGACGATGCGTGCGCCACCCTCGTACTTGGCTTTCATGATCGCGCTGGAAATGACCGGGTGGGTTTCGGTCGTGTTCGAGCCGGCGACGATGAACGCGTCAGCCATACGGATGTCCGGCGTCGATGCGCTCGGTGCACCGCTGCCGACCGACATCTGGAGAGCGACTACAGACGCCATGTGGCACAGGCGGGCGCAATGGTCGATGTTGTTGGTGCCGAGTGCGGTTCGGACGAAGCGCTGGAATACGTAGTTGTCTTCGTTGGTTGCGCGCGCAGAGGTCAAGCCACCGATCGCAGCAGAGCCATGCTTGGCTTTTACCGCGTTCAGAGAATCGGCCGCAAAACGGATCGCTTCGTCCCAGCTTGCTTCTTCCAGCGGGCTGTTTTTTCCGCCGCGGCGAATCAATGGTCTGGTCAGACGGTCCTTGCTGTGAATGAATTCCATGCCGAAGCGGCCCTTCACGCACAGGTTGCCCTCGTTCGCATCCGAAACGAACGCACCGTTGACCGCGACGACCTTGTTGTTTTCCACTTCGAGGTTCATCGCACAGCCGACGCCGCAGTAGCTGCATACAGTCGAGACTTTTTCGCGCTGGCTGCTGAGCAGCTTGCCGCTGTCGAGCAGGCTCTTCAGCGCGCCGGTCGGGCAGGCGCTGACGCACTGGCCGCAGTTGTTGCATTCGGTGTCGCGGAAGTCAAAGGTGCCGCTGACCAGCGCCGGGTAGCCCAGTTGGTCGATGGCATAGACCTTGCGGTGTTGCACTTCATTGCAGATGCGCACGCAGTTGTGGCACTGGATGCATTTTTCCTTGTGCAACTCGAAGAACGGCAACGATTGCAGCGGCGTGTAGAAGCCTTCAAGCGCATCGTTGCCGCGCACCGCCGGCCCGCGCAACGAGCTTGGCGCCTTGTGCCCTTGAATGTAGTTGTCTTCCAGCGCTTCGGCAATGGCGCAGCCTTGAGATTGTGTCTGGGTTGTAGTCATGGTAACTAGCGTCCTTGTATCTATCGGATATGTCTTAGGCTGTGGGCTTGACGGCTGCGATTTTCGCAGGCGCGGAACCCTTGTGGCTCTTGCCGGCAAACGCCAGCGGCCCGACATATTCCTTCGTCCCGGCGCCGAATTGCAGCGAGTATTTTTGCAAGTCGCAGGTGCCTGCGGCCTGGCATACGCACTGCAGGCAGCGCTCGGCTTCGATGATCGCGGCTTCTTCGGTGAATCCCAGTTCGACTTCGGCGTAGGCGCCGCTGGCCGATACTGCGCCGGTATCGCCCGGGGCAATGTCCTTGCCGAAGACCGAGACGCGTTGTTCTTTTGGCAACACCGGCATGACAGCAAGCTTGGCGTCCTGTTTCGGCCAGGCGCCGATGTCGAAAAACTTGGGCCGTTCGATTTCGATGACTTTTGCGATCATGCGATCGTCCGCGCCTTTCAGATACGCGTCGATCGCATAGGCGGCGCGGCGCCCTTGACCGATGGCTTCGACTGCGGTGGCTGCGCCCAGCGCTGCATCGCCGCCGGCGAAAATGCCGGGCAGGTTGGTCTTCATGGTGGCTTCGTCGACCTCGATACTGCCCCAGCGGGTGGTGCCGATATTGTTGATTTGCAGGCTCTTGACGTCAACATCCTGGCTGATGGCCTGCAGAATGGTATCGGCCGGGATCGTATATTCGGAACCGACCACCGGTTCCGGGCTGCGACGGCCGCTGGCATCCGGTTCACCCAGACGCATGCGCTGGCAAATGAGGCCGACCGCGCGGCCATTTTCCACCTTGACTTCGACCGGTGCCGACAGCAGGTCGAGGACCACGCCCTCGACTTCGCAATCGTGGATTTCATGCGGGCTGGCCGGCATTTCCTTGCGCGAGCGACGGTAAGACAGCGTGACATTCGGTGCGCCCATGCGGCGCGCGGTTCGCGCCGCATCTGCTGCGGTGAAGCCGCCGCCGATGACAACGACGTTCTGGCCCAGATCGGACCGCTCGCCACGGTTGGCTTTTGCGAGAAAATCGACCGCCGGCATCACGCCCAGCGCATTTTCATTCTTAATGCGCGCCATCTTGCCGGTGCAAGCGCCGATCGAGATGAACACGGCCTCATAGCTATCGGTCAGCGAGTCCAGCAGGTAGTCGCGGCCCAGCCGCTGATTGAGTTTCAGTTCGACACCGAGCGCCAGGATGTCGTTGATCTCGTCATCGAGCACCTGATTCGGCAGACGGTACGGCGGAATGCCGTAGCGCAGCATGCCGCCGGCGGCTTCCTGCGCCTCCAGCAACGTGACCTTGTGGCCTTCAAGCGCAAGATAGTATGCGGTGGTCAGGCCGGCCGGGCCGGCGCCAACGACAGCGACCTTCTTGCCGGTGGGCGCCTTCAACTTCGGCTGCGTCATCGCGCCGAGTGCGCGTGCGCGATCGGCAGCAAAGCGTTTCAGCGAGCAGATCGCGACCGGTTGTTCCTCGTCCACCTGAGAGCGGCGGCAGACACTCTCGCACGGTCTCGGGCAAACGCGGCCGATGACCTGCGGCAGTGGCAATTTTTCCTTGATCAGCGCCGTCGCTTCGACGTATTTCTTTTGCGCGATCAGGCCGATGTAGCCGGGAATGTCAATGCCTGCCGGACATTTGTAGGAACATGGCGGCAGACAGTACGCATTATGGTTACTGAGGTAATTGTTCAGAATCGGACGGCGGAGGGCGGTCAGCGCGGGAGAATCGGCGACGACCTGCATGCCTTTGCGCACCTTGATTTCGCATGCTTTCACAGGTTCCGGGTTGCCATCGATCTCGACTACGCACATGCCGCAATCGCCATTTGGATTGGTGCGCGAATCGGAACACATCGATGGGATCTCGATGCCAGCTTTGCGCGCTGCGACCAGGATGGTGTCGCCCTCTTGCGCGAGAAAGGTCTTGCCGTCAACCGTGAGGTCGAAGTGATTCGCGCCTTCGTTGATTTTCCATTGTGGATATTTGCCGGAGCCCTTTTTCAGCCCCAGGTCTTGCACCATCACATGCGTAGTCATCGTGTCAGCTCCTTGCTTGTCGCCTCAGCCGAAAAACAGCCAGTGCGCATGCCATTCAATATGGAATTTGGTTGCGATCAATATGATGCGGCGTCACCGGAAATCTGGAGGCAACCCTTAAATGAATTGGATTGCACTGAGCCACAAAGATTGCAAATGCACAAGTTTTGTAGGACTATTTCGCTTCCGGAACGGCCGCAGTCGAAATTTAATGTACATGAATTTATTTTTGGATACTCTGATCGACATCAGGTTGCTGCGTCTTTGACGCAACTATTTTTTATAAAATTGACCTACGTCATCGCGGGGTGAATGGTGATGCTCCCGCTTCACTTCAATGTCGGCACGCCCATACTCGTACAAGGCCTTGTCATCTTTCTTCAGCGCACTGTGCATCTGCGGCAGTTGCCAAATGCGCCCTGTAAACCGGTGCGTCACCGCATCGATATCCTCTTGCGTCACGTTCACCGGTCGCCGACTGATCCAGGGTACCGGTGTTGCCGGCTTTTTCAGCCCGCAACAACCATTTGACTTTTTGCAATGCGTTATGACTCGACAGGCCCAGCGGCTTGTCTAGCAACAGCACCCCATGCACAGGACGCCTGGGCACCCTCGTGCGCAGCGCGTTCATCGTCAGTCCTCGTTTTTGGAACGCGAAGCCACGGCCTGGGCAATCAGCGCGTTTATGTCGGCCGCCCGTTCCGTGGTGCGGTCAAACTGGAAATGCAGCGTCGACACGGGTGTGAAAGCCAATGATGACGGCCTTGGAAGCAATCGCGAGATTGACGTTGGACTCGCTGATGCCACCGACAGCGGTGTAGACCAGTTGGACCTTGACTTCGTCGGTCGAGAGCTTGAGCAGTAACTGCGCCAGCAATTACTGCGAACCTTGCACATCGGCCTTGATGATGATTGGAACCATCTTGATCTTGACCTCGCCGGCGGCCATGTCGGTGAACCTATTCTCCAGCTTGGCGGCCTGCTGTTTGGTCGGCTTGGTACGGCGGAACTTACTGGCACGGTAGTTGGTAATTTCGCGGACACGACGTTCGTCGGCAAGATTGATGGACTTGCCATTCTCATTGAGCAGGGCGCGCACGCTACCGTGGGGTCGGTGTACACAAGACCAAGGGATGACGCTTGGTTGCCAGCATGTGCCCATGCTTGAAGAAGGGAGATTTTCATTTTATTGACCCACGTCATGGTTGCCTG
>DFWY01000032.1:0-5504 GCA_002381615.1 Polaromonas sp. UBA4122
TCAATTTTCGGTCGGCGCCAACATCGCTGGTTGCCGGGGGAATTGCGTGCCCGTGTCGTTGGTTCTACCTGGCACAGCGCCATGTCGTTCAAGCGCGATGGCTTCCGCGGTCTCTCTGCCTGGTGGGACGAAGCGACGCGCTACCAGCAAATAAAACGCTACGCCGGCCGCGCCGGGCTAACTGATTGGGTCGCCATTGACGACCAGCCGGAAGGCTGGGGCGCCGACGACCTGGACAAGCTGGTGCATACCCATAGCGAGACTGGGCTTTCAGATCCTGTCGTGCTGGCTCTGCTGGCGGCACGCTTGGAAGTCCTTGGAAAGTCCGAACCATGCTAGTTTTTCTTGATACCGAATTCACCGACCTCCTGAACCCGGAGTTGCTCAGTCTCGGCCTCGTTACGCTCGATGGCCGGGAGCACTACGCCGAACTAGACCTCACCACCGACGCCGGCAAAGCCCGCGCCAAGGCATCCAGCGCCTTCGTGCAAAGCGGCATTTTCGATATGTGGGGTCTCGTGCCCGGTGCTAGCGGCACTGAATGGGAGATGGGACGCCGCACGGGTAAATGGCTGCTTGGACTTGCAGCAGAGTCAGGGACGAACGTTGAGGTCGCATTCGACTATTCAACTGACTATGAACTGATGGAATACGCCATCCGGGACTCCGGGCTTTGGGACCAGGTGCGCGAAGTTGTACTTCCTGTCAACGTCAACCCAATCACCGGCACCATCACCGGAGAGCTGGCGGCAGAGGAATGTTTTCGGGCGCTGGGGCAACGCGGCGGGCGCGGACTCAAGCGTCACCATGCACTAGCCGATGCACTGGCGCTGCGGGCGGCATACATCGACGTGAAGGCGGCGGCACTGGTGCACGCACGTTCCAAAAGCACACCGCAGGCTTGACTATGCTCGTGTTCCTTGACACCGAATTTAACGGCCTGTCGCATCCGGCCCCTGCCCGAAAACTGCTATCGCTTGCGGTGGTGGCCGAAGACGGCAGCGCGGAGTGGTACGCCGAGCTTGACGGCTGGGAGCTTGCCGATTGTGACCCTTGGGTGCAACGCCATGTTGTGCCGCTCTTGACCGGCCCGAGCCTGTCTCATGACGCCGCAAGGGCTTCACTGCAAGACTGGTTCGCCGCGCGCCCGCGCAGCGTGCAAGCCGCTTGCGACTCAGACATCGACTGGCGCTTTCTGCTGGGACTGCTGGGCGTCCGCCCTTCAAACCTTGCAGCGCAGCGCCATGACCTTGCCCCGTTAATCGACACCTCCGGCTACAACAATACGCTCACAGCCTATTTTTCCAAGGGACATCCTGAGCACCACGCCCTGAATGACGCCAGGGCCTACCGACTGGGATGGCTGGCATGGATGGATTCCAGAAAGTCAATGCCATGCTAGTTTTCCTCGATACCGAATTCACCGCATTCGTCAGGCCCGACCTAATCAGCATTGGCCTGGTGGCTGAAGATGGCCGCGAGTTTTATGCCGAGCGAACAGACTATTACACGACGCAATGCAGTGATTTTGTGCGGGAAACCGTGCTGCCGTTGCTGGGCCGCGTGCCGGGTGCGGCCTGCACCCGGACAGAACTGACCGACCGCGTGCGAGATTGGTTTGGGCAGTTGCCAGAGCCAGCCACTGTTGTTTTCGATTCCGAGAAAGATTGGTTGTTGCTGGCCGTTGCAATGCTTGGCCGACCCCATAGCACGCCGCCCGGTAATTTCGCCAAACAAATGTACCTGGACAGCTACGCCATTACTCACCCGGCCTTTGAAACGGCCTTGAATGCCGTTTACACGCCAGAATGGCCCGCACACCATGCCCTGGCCGATGCGCGGGCGCTGATGGCGGGCTACCGTGCCTGGTGCACGCACAGGGGAAATCCAGAACTTCCTCCGCCACTCATTCATGAGATCGTGCAGTCAATTGAAGATGTCAAAGCTGGTCAGCTTGCTCCGTACAAATCTGGAAAGTCCGAACCATGCTAGTTTTCCTCGATACCGAATTCACGGATTTTGTTCGTGCCGAGCTAATCAGCATTGCACTGGTGGCTGAAGATGGCCGCTCGTTCTACGCCGAGCGCACCGACTATCACCGGGACGCGTGCAGTGATTTTGTGCGGGAAACCGTACTGCCATTGCTGGGTAGCGTGCCTGGCGCAGCCTGTAGCCGTCTTGAATTGACGGAGCGCCTGCATGAGTGGTTCGAGCAGTTGCCAGAACCTGCCATCATCATTTACGACTTTGAGGGTGATTGGATATTGCTGGCGGATGCCATCCTTGGCCGTGCTTACAGAAATCCGCCCGCCAATTTTGGGGAACCGCTGCACTTGGGGAACTCCAGCATCACTCACCCGGTCTTTGAGCGGGCACAGAACAACACCTACACACAGGACTGGCCCCCGCACCATGCCCTGGCCGATGCGCGGGCGCTGATGGCGGGCTACCGTGCCTGGCATCAGTTCATGGAGAATATTTGGAGAATCGAGTGATTTTGTTCTGCTGTGATCCGCATGGTCAATTCGGCTACATCATAGAGGCCGTCCAGGAGTAGCGGCCTGCCGCTGTCATCCTGCTCGGTGATGCACAAGCGCAACAATGCATATTCCGGTCAAAAAAGCCACCCAATCCGATGCAAACAAGCCACCGATTCCGATCCCAACTTTGCCATTCATTCCGATTCAAAAACGCCAGCCAACGCAATTGCACAACGCCCCAAAACCCTGAAATGCCACAGTCAGCATAAGACTGGGACCGGTAGTAGCCATTTGCGATCTGCCTCCTCTAAACCGGCCCTTGGCCTCTACAGCAGCCCGATCGTCGGAAATGAGGCGATGTTTTGATGAACCGGCGCACCGGCCATCGGCGCACCGGCCATCGGCCATAAGCGGTAGTTCAAGAGTGTCCGCATTGTGGTACCTTCTTTCGTCTAGCCGTGAGGCTTGCTGGTAAACAGCTAAATAGGGGCGATTCAAGAGTTCGAGTTTTCTGAGAAGATGGCCTTCCTTCGCAAGCTGGGTGAAGAGGCAGGGGAGACCTAGGCCAAAAAGAGCTTCGCAAAGGGCGAGGACTGAAGAAAAAACCATGAGCACACAAGTCAACTGGATAGCTGCATACAACTACTTGTTCCCAGTCTTGGACAGAAGGGACACGCCCGTCTATTGCAGTGGTCCGGGTTTTTGCCGCATGGTTCAGCAGGTAGATCAGGGTTCGCCAAGCTATGACCAGTTGATTCCATTGTTAAACAGCCGAGGCAAGAGCACATCCCGCAAGTCTTTCTACTGGGAAATGATTCAGGCATTGCCTGAGCCCCAACGGCTTCAGCTCTACCGCATCTTCATTGATGGCATAGAGCCTCACGACAAGGAAGCAGCGGACACCATCAGGAACATCGTGTTTGGTGGCGGCAAGGCCGTTCCAACGACCATTGTTCCGGTTGACCTTTGGAACTCGGAGAAACTGAACAACAGTCTCAAGGACATCGACCATGCCATCGATGCCCACCAGTACAACCGAGCCACGACATTGACCTATACATGCCTTGAGGGCTTGTACAAGACATATATCCGCAAGCATATCCCTGACCAAGCTGGGTTGTCAGACCTCATGCCGCTCTGCAAGGTCGTGAAGGATGACATAGCCAAGAAGCTTCAAGCTCAAGGCCAGTATCCTGAGCAGATCGTCAATGCCATCCCGACCTTGACTAACGCGGTTGCCAACTCAAGGAACGGCTTCAGCGAGGCTCACTTTGCTGACGACTCGCAGCGATGGCTTGCCTTGTTCGCAAGGGATATGACCAACTCAATTGGTCGATTGCTATTGAACTTCATCTAAGGCAGACCATGGGTAGCTTTGCAGTCTTCAGCATCTCCGGATATGACGTTGATGAGTCCAAGAACCACCTGAATACTTGGTACTTCAAGAAGTCAGATCGCACGCTGGGACGTATGGCTGAGAACTCGGATGATGTGATCGAGGTTCATAAGCTAGACGAGGCGGAATTTGCTGATGGTGAACTGCTTCACTATTTCTACAAGACCACGGCCAAAGTCATGAAGACTAGGGTCGAGCTTCAAGGCATGACGATGGCTCAGCTCCGCAAGGAGTTCAATGAAAGCATTGCGTCATACCTCGCTTCATTGGAAGATTGGGAGCATGAACAGAACGGAGACTACAGGGCGCACATTCCGTTGCTGAAGTCAGCTACCTTCGAGGTATGGCTTGAAGGGCTCAAGGCCATAGTTGATGGGAACCTAAAGCAAGACTATTGGTCGCCGGAGCGGACGAAGCACGAAAGCCTTGTTGTTGAATGGATGCTCAACTTGACCCCGTACATCCCAGACGAATCAGGCCCCTTCCTTGGTTGCTTCCCTTGCAAGTCGCCTGAAGCCTTCGTCCGTGCTGTACTGGAGGTCGTTGGAGACGACGATGTTTGCCTGCTGGATGCGACCGACTTGGTTCATGGTGGTTGGACGGATGCCTTTGATGACCTGGTCGAGTTCAGCCAGCCACACACCAACATCTTTGCAGTCTTCACAACAGCACTTAACGAGCTGAACGGCATTCTTGCTCTTGCGGATGACAACCCTTCGCTCACACGGCTCTTGTATGCCAATATGATCACTGCGATGGAGTCCTACCTTTCGGACACCATCAAAAAGAATGTCCTGAATCGCCCGCCGTTGCTTCGCAGGTTCGTTGAATCGAATCAGCAGCTCAGGGAGAAGAAGATTCCCACCGCCGATGTGTTCCGAACCGTTGACGGTATGAAGGCACAGGTGGCGACTTTGATCGAGCAGACCCTGTTTCACGACCTCACAAAGACCATAGCTCTATACCGCGATGTCTTGGCTGTGGAGTTCCCGCGAGAACACCTTGGAGCACTTCAGCAGGCAATCACGATCCGCCATGACATCGTGCATCGAAACGGGCGGGACAGTGCTGGAAAGTTGGTTGAATTGACCATAGGTGATTTGACCAACCTAGTCGGCATCATCAGCCTCCTGATCGAGGCTGTTGATGCGGAAGTGAAAGATGGTCTGATCGATGATGACGATGAGTGACTTCTTTTGCTCTTGCTGGTAGGTACTCATGCTCAGTTCCCACACTCACGCGGTAGCCAAGACGCTAACAAAAGAATAGGGTAAAAAATCCAGTATCTTCGGTAGGATTTACTCATAATGGAAGGTGGATGAACACATCCCAAAGTTTGGGATGTTTTTCCACTGAAATAACGTGGCTAGGATTTTTGCAAGGATTTTGAGAAAATTGGCACTAGCTTTTGCAGAATCACTGCAAAAGTCATTGATTTACCATCTGTCGTTTTTGCAGTAATTCTGAGAACCTACAGATTGTGTGGGTTCTAAAAATTCCTGTAAAAATTCTCACATCGTGCAAAAAGTCTTGATGTAGGTCTAAGGGATTTCCGTACTGAATTTGACTTGCCGAGGCGGATCCCGCCCGTTAATCATTGACACGCCCGAAACCTCGCAGAGCAAGTG
>DFWY01000032.1:5749-5877 GCA_002381615.1 Polaromonas sp. UBA4122
ACCTCGCAGAGCAAGTGCGCATGTTGGAAGGTATTGTCCACCGTTCCGGCCTGTTTTTGCCCATGTTGCTGGCGATGACCACCCGTTGAGGCGAGAGGCGGCTTTGCAGCGTAAAGAGTCGGTGGCCA
>DFWY01000060.1:0-8966 GCA_002381615.1 Polaromonas sp. UBA4122
GAGATGATATTTTCGGTGTTCGCCAAGACAATCCCGGTGGTGACGAACTCGATGGTGCTGGGGTTGGAAACACTACTTGTCTGCGGCGCGTTTTCTTTGTTGCAACTGAGCACAGGTCTGGGACCGTTCCGTCGTGTTGGATGACAGCACTATTTTTGGCAGAATCGTGTCCGCCTTTACCGGCTATAGCGCAAGTCCGACACTGATGAGTCTCCTGGTGTTTAGCGCTTACTGGCGGGCTATTCAGTGGATGCTGCGCACCGCTAAAGAGCCTGTCCGCACATGACGCCTGCCATGACAGCAATGGGTGATTGGCTGCAACGGCATGGCCGGTGGATTCGGCTGCTGCAATGGGTGGTGCTGCTGTTTTATGGCGTGCTGTTGATTGTTCCTGCACTACTGCCGCTACCCGATGCGTCCTCGCGGGTGTTTACCCATTTGACGGTTTTTTCCCAGTTCGTCTTCTGGGGCATTGGCTGGCCCTTTGTCCTTTTGAGTATGGTGCTGGTGGGGCGGGCTTGGTGCGGTGTACTCTGCCCTGAAGGCGCACTGTCGGAGTGGGTTAGTAGCAAAGGGCGTAACCGACCTATCCCGCGCTGGATGCGTTGGGGCGGCTGGCCCTTTGTGGCCTTCGCCGGCACGACAATTTATGGCCAGATGGTCAGCGTGTACCAATATCCGAAAGCCGTACTGCTGGTCCTTGGTAGCTCCACGTTGGCGGCTCTTGTGGTGGGTTATCTTTATGCTCGGGAAAAACGGGTCTGGTGCAAATACCTGTGCCCCGTCAATGGCGTATTTGGTTTACTGAGCAAGCTGGCGCCGATGCATTACAAGGTGGATGCGGCGGCTTGGCGCGCGTCTTACCACAGCCCCATCCGCATTCGGCCGATCAATTGCGCACCGCTGGTGGCCATCCGAAAAATGGAAGGTAGCAGCGACTGCCATATGTGTGGTCGCTGCAGTGGCCACCGCGATGCAATTTTGCTAAGTACGCGGTCTGCGAACCACGAGGTCGTCACCTTGGGCGAGCAGTTGGCAAGCGGTTGGCAAACCGCGCTGATCCTGTTCGGTTTGCTCGGTATCGCGATGGGGGCATTCCAATGGACGGCCAATCCACATTTTATTGAAGTCAAGCACATAGTCACCGAGTGGCTGATCGACCGCAACATCATGTGGCCGTTTAACGAAAATGCACCTTGGTGGCTGCTGACCCACTATCCTGATCAACGCGCCGTATTTTCCTGGCTGGATGGTAGCTTGCTGATCGGCTATCTGTTGGGTATGGGCCTATCGATGGGCTGTGGTCTGGCGCTGCCCTTGGCAATGGCAAGCCGCCTGCTCGGTCCGTGGCAGCGGCAACGGTTTTACCACCTGAGCCAGGCACTGATTCCGATCGCTGGCTGCGGCGTCTTGATCGGTCTGTCTGCCGTGACGGTTAAGCTGCTAAAAAATGAAGGAATTCCCGTATTTTGGGCCAATGATGTTCGCTTTTTGTTGTTGGCCGGTGCCACCTTATGGTCACTCTGGCTTGCCAGTGGTATCTGTCAGCACTATGCACCGTCGTTGCGCCGGCGGCTATTCGCCACCTCCGCGTTCTGTCTTGCGCTCGCATTGATTGACTATGCCTGGGCCTTGATGCTCTGGGTCTGGTGAGCTGACCAACGCGTAGCGGGCTGTTGTGGATCGTAAGCGCCACCGAACGCCCGCTTCAGAATCATGAGTCGGGAGAGCGCTGGTGGCTGGTTTGGCGCGAAGTTGCGCAAGTCAAGGCCACCCTGGCCGGTTGCCTCGCTGTTTTTACAAGAGGCCAGATGCCCGCCCGAAAGATCACACAGAACCAAAGCGTTGGGCCACGGCGGCAATGTGGGCGTAGCGCTCGTCGTCACTGGCTGGAACGGCAAACCGCACCTCCCGGGTGCCTTCCAAAAAGGCCGAGAGCTGGGAAATTGCTGGTAGACGAGATTCGTCCATGTCGATCACTATGTGATAAATGATCTACCCATTCTTACCGTTCCCGCAAATACCACATTGGAAAAAGATGCGCCTTGACCCTAATCAAAGCTGATGATATCTTCCGCAGCACACACAAAAAAATCATAAAACGTAGGAAAAATGGATCGTGCTATGAAAAATCAAACCATCGGTTCGAACGTGCGCGTCTCGAAACTCATGTGGATCATTTCGATCTTTGCAACAGTATTGATCGCGTCGCTGCCGCAGGCGGCCATCGCGCTTCCTCTGTTTGCGCGTCAGACCGGGCAAAACTGCATGGCCTGCCATGCCGGCGGGCAATTCCCTGAGCTCACGCCCTACGGCCGCATGTTCAAGTTGACTGGATTTACGATGGGCCAGCGGACGGTTCCCGTCTCAATCATGGGGACGATAAGCAACTCCAGGGTTGCCGACACGTCCAAGAGCGACGACCCCAGTGCCGATTTCCAGAAGAACGGGCAGACCATCTTCGCTACTGGGAGCCTGTTCCTAGGTGGGAAGGTAACCGACAACATCGGCGCCTTCACACAAATCACCTACGACCCTTATGCATCGCAGGGAGCTGATGGGCAGTTCCACGGGCATAGCCAAGCCGACAACATCGACCTGCGCTATGCAGATAGGTTTATCGACGAGAAGCGAGACCTCATCGTTGGGCTATCCGTCAACAACAATCCATCGGTTTCTGATCCATGGAATACGGCGGCAGCATGGATGCAATATGTCCCGGTGCCGAGCCCGACGAGCAGCCAGTTTATCGACGGGGCCACACCCTATCCTAGCTATTCGGCCGGTGGCAACATCGCCGGCATCACGGCCTACTCTTACTGGAACCGGTCAATCTATGCCGAGATCGGTGGATACGGCACGTCCCGAGGACTCTTTTCATTCATGAGTGCAGGCCTGGATGACGCCAGTACCACGAAGCTCAGAGGCATCAATCCTTATTTGCGCCTGGCATGGAACCATGAGTGGGGAGCCCACAGCCTGATGATCGGAACCGCCGCGATGGCGGCCCAGATCTATGACGACAACCTGAACACGTCCGACCCCGCCACGACCCATCACACCAAGGACTGGAAGATCGACGCGCAGTACCAGTACTTGCTGGATCCGCATTCGGTGACCGGACAACTCGTCTTCGCGCACAACCGCACCCGTTATTCCGACGCCATGGCCAACCAGCCTGTGGCCTTTACCGATGCCACTGGCAACCCCCTGGCCAACACCAACGCCGAGGACAGGACCAACCTTGTGCGTGCCAAACTCACCTACGTGTACCAAGCGCGGTATGGTGCAAGCCTTGCGTTCTTCAACCAGACTGGCAGCACGAACACGGCTAATCAGACCGCGGGATATGACCCCGCCACGCTGACCATCACGTCGGATCCCACTGCCTCAGCACCATCCACGCGGGTCAGCGGCAACCTCTCAGGCAATCCTGCCACCCGCGGCTTGACATTCGAGACGTTCTGGATGCCGACCCAGTACACGCGCATCGGTGCCCAATACACCGCTTACAACCGCTACAACGGTGCATCGCAGAACTACGACGGATTCGGACGCAACGCTCAAGACAACAATACGCTATTCCTCTATATCTGGGCAGCGTATTAATGCGGTCCATGGTCTTCCAAGCATCCTTGAAACAATACGGGAAATTGAAATGAAGCTCGCATACCTCGTTCTCGCCATGCTAGGCGCAGGGCTCATCACCGGATGCACCAACCTGCCCCGTTCGCGAGATTTGGCTAACCCGAACGTGTCAGCGGTCACGCTGGCGCAACAGGTTTGCTCCAATTGCCACGGAATCACGGGCAACTCCGTGTCTCCGATCTTTCCGAACCTGGCTGCTCAACCACAGGCCTACCTCATTGGTCAGCTCAAAGGCTTCAAGAGCCACGGCCGGGAAGACCCGGCGGGCTTCGAATACATGTGGGGCGTGAGCCGCAGTCTTACCGACGAGCAAATCACCGGTTTGGCTAGCTACTATGCGAACCAGCGACTGGCTCGCCAACCGATCGAAGGGAATGCGTCAGACATGCCAGCTGGCGAGACGATTTTCAAGTCCGGTATGGCAGCGGAGAATGTGCCTGCCTGCTTCGCGTGCCATGGCGATGCAGGACAGGGGAACGAGACTTTTCCGCGCATCGCGGGCCAGCACGCCGACTACATAGTCAAGCAGCTGAATGTGTTCCAGCGGACCAACGAACGGCCACTGGGCGCTGTCATGAAGACAGTCGCTCATGAACTCACCCCAGAGGACATCAAGGACCTGGCCGCATACCTGCAAGCTTTACCCAATCGGTAGCCGTGTCAGGTGCCGGCGGCACAACATCGATGAGGAGTGCGAAACGGCGCACCGGGCCGTGCGACGGTCCACCACAAAGCCGCCAGTGGCGAAGTCCGGTTCTGGCCGGTTTCAACCATTCGCAACTCATCAACATCGGTATCCGGCATCGCGACGTTGACTCGGCGCCCGGAAAGCCAATCAAAGCGCCTGATCACGCCTTCGGCAACGTCACACCCACCTGCCCCTGGTACTTGCCACCCCTGTCCTTGTAGCTGGTCTCGCATACTTCATCGCTCTCAAAGAACAGCACCTGGGCGCAGCCTTCGCCGGCGTAAATCTTGGCGGGCAGGGGCGTGGTATTTGAAAACTCCAGCGTCACATAGCCTTCCCACTCGGGCTCGAACGGGGTGACGTTGACGATGATGCCGCACCTGGCGTAGGTGCTTTTTCCCAGGCAGATGGTGAGCACGTTGCGCGGAATGCGGAAGTACTCCAACGTGCGGGCCAGCGCAAAACTGTTGGGCGGGATGATGCAGCTGTCGCCGTGGAAATCGACAAAGCTCTTCTCATCAAAGTTTTTCGGGTCCACCACCGTGCTGTGAATGTTTGTGAACACCTTGAACTCGGGGGCGCAGCGGATGTCGTAACCGTAGCTTGAGGTGCCGTAGCTGATGATCTTGTGGCCATCCCGCTCGCGTATCTGGCCGGGCTCGAAGGGTTCGATCATGCCGGTCGTTTCCGCCATGCGGCGTATCCATTTGTCGCTTTTGATGGTCATATGGGAGGCTCCTTGAGTTGCCTGTGATTGTAGGCAAGCCGCCCGCACCCAATAGAGCCCGGTGATTCACTATTAAATTAATAGCTGCTTGCGCCCTTCCCTATTGGGCTATGGGCCGATTTTACTAAACATTTCTGGTAGATGGACTGGCCAGGCTGCCCGCCTGCGCGGTTTTTTGGGCCAGCGGCGACGACCGTGCTGCGCAGCAGGCCGACGCGCGCTCCTACACGCTCAGGCACGCCAAGGGATAGTGCGCTGCGCTCCCCAGCGGTCCATTTCAGCGTGGAGCGGCCCGTCGGTGAATCACTTGTTCACCCGGCAACCATCGCCTATCGAGGCTCGCCAGACCCGTACCGACGTCAGCGCCGGAAGCCGGGGCTGCAGCTTGCGGAAAATGAACTGGCACAGGTTTTCAAGCGTCGGCGGGCCCAGGTCGGCAACGTCGTCGAGCAGATGGTGGTCCAGCTGCTCGCGCAGTAGCGCAAGCTCGCGCCGCACCAGCCCCAAGTCCATCACCATGCCAGTGTGCGGGTCGGACAGCCCGCTCAGGAACACCTCGGCGTTGTAGGTGTGCCCATGCACGCGCTTGCTGCTTTCGGTGTCAATGACCCGGTCCAACGTGTGCGCTGCGTCAAAAAAGAAGGTCTGGCTGATTTCGCAGTTCATCGGATGCCCGTGATTTTGTGGGTCTGCAGGCTGAGCCGCCAGGCCGGCCGCTTCAGGCACAGCTGGATGCAGGCCTGGGTGTTGCGCAGCCGCTCGGGGTTGTCCATGGGCTGCAGGAAGCGGTGCGTGAAGCAGGCAGCCTCCAGTTCGGCCAGTTCCAGCCCCGGCTGGGGCCACACCACCTTGAGTTCGTCACCGGCGCGCTGCACCCAGGGGGCGCCCGCCTTGGGACTGACGCAAATCCAGTCAATGCCCTCGGGCGCGGCAATCGTGCCATTGGTCTCGACCGCAATCTGGAAGCCGCGCGCATGCAGCGCCTCGATCAGCGCGCTATCAACCTGCAGCAGCGGTTCGCCTCCGGTCATCACCACAAAACGGTGTGCGTTGTCGCCGATGGGCCACTGCGCTTCGATCTGGCGCGCCAGCGCGTCGGCGTCCAGGAACTTGCCGCCCAGCGTGCCGTCGGTCCCGACAAAATCCGTGTCACAAAACCGGCAAACGGCGCTGGCCCGGTCTTGCTCGCGGCCAGACCAGAGGTTGCAACCGGCAAACCGGCAAAAAACGGCGGGGCGACCCGCGTTGGCGCCCTCGCCTTGCAGCGTGTAAAAAATCTCTTTGACCTGGTAGCTCATGCTTCTCTTAGTGCCTATTTACTCAGCTTGCCCTGCACACCCTGCACCAGAAAATTCATGCCCAGAATCTGCTCGTCGCTCAGCGTTTTTCCGGCTGCCAGCACTTCACGGCCTTGGTTGTCCAGCATCGCGGTGCGCGCCTTGAACGGTTGCAGCTTGCCGGCCGCAATGTCGCGCTGGCGCGCCAGCACTTCGTCGGCCACTTTTTTCGGCACTTTGGGGCCAAAGCTGTCGACGCGGATCATGCCTTCCTTGACGCCACCCCAGAGCGCGCCGTTCTTCCAACTGCCATCGAGCACAGCTTGCGCCCGGCGCGTGTAGTAGTTGCCCCACTGGTGGGTGATGGCCAGCACCTGCGCGTCGGGCGCGAACTTGCGCATGTCCGAGTGGTAGGCAATCGCCAGCTTGCCGCGCTCCTGCGCCGCGCTCATCACGGCCGTGGAGCCGGTGTGAAAGGCGATGACCTCGACGCCCTGGTTAAACAGCGACATGGCCGCTTCACGCTCACGCGGCGGATCAAACCAAGCGCCCAGCCATACCACCTTGACCGTAGCCCTGGGGTTGACCGAGCGCATGCCCAGCGTGAAGGCGTTGATACCCTGGATCACCTCGGGAATTGGAAAGCCCGCCACATAACCGGCGCTGCTGGCGAGACGGCCGGCGGCAATACCGGCGAGGTAACGGCCTTCGTAGTAGCGGGCATTGGCCACCGCCACGTTGGCCGCGGTTTTGTAACCGGTGATGGATTCGAACTTCACATTCGGGAAGTCTTTGGCCACCTTGAGCGTGGGCTCCATGTAGCCAAAGCTCGGCGTAAAGATCAACTGGTTGCCCTGGCTGGCCAGGTCGCGAATCACGCGCTCGGCGTCGGCCCCTTCGGCAACGTTTTCCACATAGGTGGTTTTGACTTTGTCGCCCAGCGCGAGTTCGACGGCCTTGCGGCCTTCTTCGTGCTGGCGCACCCAGCCGGCCTCCGTAACCGGCGTGACATAGACGAAGCCGATTTTGAGCGGTGCCCTGACCGGTGCGGGAGATTGGGAGAAAGCGGGAGAAACGGAAAGAGAGAAACAAGCGGCCACGAGTGTCGGAACGACAGCGGTCACGAGGTTTTTATACATGGTAGTCCTCTACATGGCCCCGGAATAACAAAAGCACCAGCGCGCCGAGACAGCACGCTGATGAAAGCTTATTTTAACGGCTCACAACCGGGTAGGTCCTGACCATCCATCCATACAGGGCGGCACCGATCAACAGCGCGCCAGCGGCGACTTCTAGCGACAGCGTAAAACCTTCGTTGGCACTGCGGGTATGCCTGAGCAGCAAGGCCACCAGCGGCGGGCCCAGAATCTGCCCCACGCCGTAGGTGGCGGTGAGCAAGCCCATGAAGCTGGCGGCCGTGTCAGGGCGCAGGCGGCGCACTTCCTGCATGGCAAAAAAGGTAATCGCGGTGAAGGGCATGCCCAGCAGCAGGCTGCCCATGGCAAACCCGGCCAGGCTGGGGCTCCAGAGGCTGGCCGCAATGCCGAGCGCCTGCATGAAGTAGCAAGCGGCCAGCAGGACACGAAAATCGCGGCCAGCCCGAAGGCGTGTGGCCAGCAGCGCGCCCACCATCACCCCCAGGCCGAAGATGGGCCAGAACAGGTCCAGCCATGCGGAGCCGGGCAGCGCTGCCCGGGCAATCACCGGCAGAAAGGTGGCGGTGATGATGTAGCCAAATCCAGCCAGTCCGTAGGCCAGGGTTAACAGCGTCATTTCGGTGCGGCCGTGATTCAGCGGCGCAGCGCCCAATTCGGGGCTAGACCGCCCGACCCAAGGAACCCGCGCAGCCAGGCGCTCGTCACCGCCCCGCAGGATGTGCCATACCGCGCTGGTGAGAACAAACGCCAGCGCACCAAAAATCAGCCAGCCCGTCGCAGCGCTCCAGTGCCAGGCCACCATGCCGCTGGCAAACAGGCCGCTCACGACAATGCCCGCGCCCGGTCCGGCATAAATCACGCCGCCCAGCGCCGGTACGCCGAGCTTTGCAAGGTGAGACAGGCACCAGCCCGACGTGTAGACAAACACCACCGCGCTGGTCACGCCTGCGGCAAAGCGCAGCACCGGCCACGCGGCAGGAAACTGCCATCCTATGGCGAGCGTCAACACCCCCGTGGCCACCAGCCCGGCGCGCACTAGCGATGAGTAAGCCAGCAGAGGCAGCCATTTGAACCGGGCCCACAGCCAGGGCTGCAGCGTGCAGAGCATGGCGCCCAGCATGTAACCCAGGTAGTTGGCGCTGGCCAGCCAGCTGGCCGCCGGCAGATCGACCACGCCGTCGTTCAGCATCATGGGCAGCAACGGCGTGAAGGCAAAGCGTCCTATGCCCACGGCCACGGCCAGTGAGACCAGCCCGGCCAGCGCGATGGCCCATGGGCCGGGCGATGCAGACAAGCGCTCGCGCTGTGTTTCTTTAGCCATCAAGTGCAGCACCCACTTCTACTCATTTGCCTTCAATGATAGGCAGCATGGCTTTGTTAAAAAACCCCTGGCTGCTGCCTTGTCGCGCTTTGCCGTCAGCAGGAAGTCGGTCGTTTTACCTTCCTTGCCAACGGCACGGCACAGATAC
>DFWY01000060.1:9017-30513 GCA_002381615.1 Polaromonas sp. UBA4122
CAACGGCACGGCACAGATATTTCCAAACGCCTTTTGCCTCCTGCCCCCTTTCAGCCATAACAACATGCAGTTAACGAAGGCCGACCGCCGGAAAGGGCCGCAGACCCGAATGCCGTGCCCCGCCGCGTGGTGTCGATCAACAGGGTTGAAGCGACTTGATATAGTCTTTATTAAACGTAAAGCCCCAGCCCGGACGCTCCGGAACCACCGCGCTGCCGCGATTGAATTCGATCGCTTCGTTGTAGAGAGACGAAAACCACGGCATGTACTCGAGATACATCGCATTGGCCAGGCCACCCAGTACCTGAAGGCTCATTTCACTGAAGAGATGGCTCGATACAGGGATGTCATAGGCCTCGGCCATGTGCGCAACCTTGACGAACTCGGAGACACCGCCAACCCGCTGCAAGTCAGGCATCAGGATATCGGCCGATTTCAATTCGAGCATCTGTCGGAATCCATAGCGGGTGTATTCCGTCTCTCCGCTCGCAATCGGCGTATCCAATGCCGCGGCGACACGTGCCACGCCTTCCAGATCGTAGGCAGGAAGCGGCTCCTCGAACCAGGTAAGCTGAAATTCCTCCAGCATGCGTCCAAGACGAATCGCACCGCTGACGGTCATTCCTTGATTGGCATCTGCCATCAACTTCACTTGCGGTCCAATCGCTTCGCGCACTGCACGAACCCGGGCTACATCCTCGCTAAAGGTGGCGCTACCCAAGCGCATTTTAATGGCCTGGAAACCCTGACCGACGAAGTCCTGCGCCTCTCGCGTCAACGCATCGATCGAACTGGACAACCACAAGCCGCCGCTGTGATAGGCCGGGACAGTCGGACTATGTCCGCCTAGCAACCGATAAATCGGCAGGCCCGATGCTTTGCCGAGTATGTCCCACAGCGCACCGTCGATGGCCGAAATGCCGACGATCGAGACCCCCTTGTGGCCGACAAAATTGATATCTTTCCACGCCCGTGACCAGAAGTTCCCGATATGTCCCGCATCGCGGCCCTTGACCAATGGGATCAGGCTGTGCACCATCTCGCGCAGCACGGGGGTGCGCACGTTATTGAGCGTGAACACCAGGTTCTCGCCGGTTATTCCCGCGTCGGTGACAACTTGCACCAGCACGCATCCGAACTGCGAAATTTCTCCTAATGCGCTGTGAATCGGTGCTGCCATCGGAAGAATGACGGATTCAGTTCTGACATCGATAATTTTCATGGGTAAGAACTCCTTTAACGGGTAACGGTTGGGCCATCAATCAGGTAGCGTTCAAGTACAGCCGGATCGGGATCACAGCCTAAACCGGGTCCTTGAGGCACAGGCAGTTGCCCGTTTTTCGGAAGGACGTAATCCCCAAAGAGACGTGCCTCTGCATCCATCCACAGGCATTCCACCGGCGGATTGCTCGGCATTGCGGCAGCAAGATGGAGTGTTGCAATAAAGCCCGGCCCAAAATAGGGCGAGTGCGGAGCAACTCTGACACCGTAAGCGTCGGCCAGCGAAAGGATGCGGCGAAATTCCGTGATACCACCAATTTTTGTCACACTCGGCTGGGCGATGTCAATCGCGCCAGCGTCCATCATGCTCTTGAAGTCGAACAACCCGGCTGCATTTTCGCCAGCAGCAATCGGAATCCCTTGCGCCCGAACACGTGCCAGGCCGGCATGGTCTTCAGGCGGCCAGACCGGCTCTTCAAGCCAGTGCAGACCATCGTCCTTAAGACTCTGCGCCATGCGGATGGCCTCCTCCACTGTCCACGGGCAATTGGTATCAAACATGATGTGCGCATCGGGTCCAACCGCGCCCTTGGCCGCGAGAAAGGCCTCACGCGTGATTTCGTGCAGCTTGAAATAGCGATAGCCTTCAGCGTACCCGGCAGCGCAATTCTTTGCCACCAGGACCGGGTCGGTGTAGCGCAGCAAGCACTGGTAGGCTGTCAGGCTGCGCCGATTGCTGCCGCCGAGCAGCTGATAGATTGGCTGGTTGGCAAGCTTGCCGACAATATCCCACAACGCGATATCGATCCCGGAAAGGGCATAGATCACAGAGCCATTGCGACCGAGCAGGTGTAGCGTCTGCTGCATTTCCTGCATTAAGCCAGTGATGTCACGCGGATCCCGACCGATGAAGAGGGGCGCTACCAGCGTGTCCAGTGTTGCCTTGGTTCCTTGATTGACCACATGACCGAAGGCTTCGCCCCAGCCGGTAATGCCGGCATCGGTTTCCACTTTCACCAACAGAGTATCGATGTGCGACCATGGCTTCCCGGCGAACAGCTGCGGCGGAGCATGCATGTCAAAGGGAATGGAAACAATGGAGGTTTCTATCGAGGTAATTTTCATGACGACCTTTTTTTATTGGTTCGTGGAGGTGCCCAGATAGGCGGCTTCCAGCACACCTGGTGCGCGCGCCGACGCGGCGTCGGTGTTCAGGACGAGCTTTCCGTGAACCATGACATACACGCGGTCCGCCACGCGCAGGGCCTTTTCCACGGCTTGCTCTACCAACAGAATCGCTGCGCCTTTTGCACGCAAGCTCTCCACGACCTCGAGCACGCGGTCAATCAGCACTGGCGCAAGACCGGCCGAGGGCTCGTCAAGGATCAGTAGTTTTGGTCGCCGCACAATGCCTTGCCCGACCGCCAGCATTTGTTGCTGCCCCCCACTCAAGGCCCCGGCCTTGTCGTGACGCTTTTTCGCAATGTCGGGGAAAAAGGCGTAGGCTTCCTCGACCAGCGCAAGCCGCCGCGCCGCCGGCACGTCAAATGCCGCCAGCAGCAAATTTTCCTCAACCGTCAGCGGGGCGAAGACGCGGTGTCCTTCCAGCACGTGCACCAACCCACGCTTGCCACACTCTCGCGGCGAAAGCCTGGTGATGTCATCGCCATCAAACGTCACGGTTCCCCCTGTTTTCAGGATCAGTGAGGAAATTGCTTTCAGGAGCGTGCTCTTGCCAGCCCCGTTTGGTCCAACCAGTGCGACGATTTCCCCCTGTCCCAGCGACATATCGAGATTTTCGATAACGCGTAAAGAGCCGTATCCCGCTGCCAGCCCCTTGACGGATAGCAGCGGTCGGACCAACTCAGGTGCCGAGGTATGCATTGATCACTTCCTTGTTGGTGCGGACTTCAGACGGGGTTCCCGAAGCCAGCACTTTGCCGAGATTGAGGACGGTGACATGGTCAGATATCCGGAAAACCAGATCGGTGTGATGCTCGATCAGCAGGACCGCGACACCCAGGGCGCACATTTCTTCAATCAAGGTCCCAAGGTTCTCGATTTCATTGTGCGCGAGGCCAGCGGCCGGTTCGTCGAGGAGCAATATTTTCGGCTGCATGACGAGGCAACGGGCGATCTCCAGAAAACGCTGTTCCGTATGCTGCAACTGATCCGCCCTGCATTCGGCGCAGTGCGCCAGACCCACTGCGGTGAGTGCCTGGTAGGCCCGCTCGCGTATCGCCTTATCCTCGCGGCGACTGTCTGGCAATCCCAGCGCAGTAAGCGGGAAACTGCTGGAGAACTGGCTATAGGCGCCGAGCATCGCGTTTTCCAGCACGCTCAAATTCCCCAGAACACGAGGCGTCTGAAAGGTGCGCGCGATGCCCAGACGGGATCGGGACTGCACCGGCAAACCGGCAATGTCATGTTCGCCAAAACAGATCGTCCCCTGGTTTGCTGCGTAGTAACCCGATATGACATTGAGCAAGGTCGTTTTCCCGCTGCCGTTGGGACCGATCAAGCCGTGAATGGTGCCTGGCTGGACCTCCAGATCGACGCCATCGAGCGCCCGCACGCCGCCAAAGGCCAGCGCTACATTCTTGACAATGAGGGGTGTGGCCGCCTTGTCGCCCGCTCTGGAGATAACGGCCGAAATAACCCCCACCTTGGGTGCCGTAATGCGATTGGCGATCGGCCGTTTTTTAAAAATCCTGTCGAGATAGTCCGCCATCCCCCCTGGGACGATCAACACGACCAGCAGCAGCAACAGCCCATAGGCAAAGGTCGACCAGGCCACCAGTGGCGCCGCGATTTCCGGCAACAACGTCAGAATGGCGGTACCGACCATTGGCCCCACGATGCGGCCGCGGCCGCCGATGAGCACCGCAATAAAAAACATCACGGAAAGGTCAAAGGTGAATGCGTCGGGAGTGATGTACGTCTGGCGTGCGGCGTAAAGAGCCCCCGCCAGGCCAGCCAGGCCGCCGCTGAAGGTGAATGTGACCAACTTCAGGCGCACAACCGGCACGCCCATTGCCTCGGCGGCCACCTCGGCATCGCGCACGGCAATCAGCCCACGACCAAAGTTGCTGATGGCGATATTGCGTAGCAAATAGGTGGCGATCAATGCCATCGCGAGCACCAGGTAGTAAAACCCGATGGACGAATTGAACGGAGCTGGAAAGACCGGGCCGGGAAGTCCAATGCCACCGCCAGTGAGACTTTCCCAACCCAGCGCGACCTGGGTCACGATCGTGGCAAAGCCTAAGGTCGTCATCGCAAAGTAGAAGTTCTTGAGCCGCAGCGACGGCAGTCCGATCACAAACCCAAAGAAGGCACCGCTGCACCCCGCGAGGACCAGGGCCACCAGCGAGGGCACCCCCAATTTCTCGCACAGAATGGCTGCGGTGTATGCACCAATCGCCAGCAGACCGACGAAGCCGATGGCCAGCTGGCCGGCGTAGCCGACAATCAGATTCAGCCCGGCGATCAACACCCAGTAAATGCACGCCAGGGAGGCAATCTGGATCCAGTAGTTATCCACGAAACTCGGCAGGATGCCAGCCACCAGCAAGGCCAATGCGAGAGGCGCGAACTGGCTGATCAGACGACCCGGGTTCGCAGGATTCGCGACCCCTTTGACTGCATTTGAAAAAGTCGACATTACACCCTCCTCGCTACGCTACTGCCAAACAGACCTTGTGGTACCAGCACCAACACCGCAATGAACAGGGCGAAGGTCACGACACCAACAAATACGCCGCCGACAAGATAGTTGGCGACCTGCTGCAGGATGCCGACGGCCAAGCCGCCCACCAGCGCGCCGCGATTGCTGCCGATACCGCCGATGGCAATGGGGATGAAACCATAGAAGGTGAGCAGTGCACCAATCGCGAAGAAGGCGAAGAGTAGCTGACCGCCAACGAAACCCGCCAGCGCCCCCACGAAGCCCGCCAGCCCGTAGCTGATGACACGCATGCGTCGCTCAGGGATGCCGAGCGCCAGCGCCGCGCCGGGATCTTCCGAAATCGCCGTGAACGCGCGCCCCCATAGGGTCTTGCGGTAAAACAGGTCAATTGTCACCATGGTCAGCAGGCAGACGACCACCGGCAGCCAGTATTTCTCTGCCAGTGCGCCCGCGCCAAGACCAATCAGCGTCGGGAACGGCCTCGGTTCGGTCCCCCACCAAATTGCCGCGGCGGTTTGCACCATCAATGCGAAGGCCAGCGTGCTCAACACGTAAAAGTGCTGCTCAATGTTCTTCAGCACCGGGCGCACCGCAATCAATTCCGTGATGAAGCCAAAAGCAATTCCGACCAGCATCGCCGCCGGAAAGCCAAGCCATATCGGCCATTGCAAGTCGCCAATGAACCATGCCCCAAATACCGCACCGATCATTCCAAGCTGACCAGAGGTGAAGCTGAGGACCTTGGAGGTCGAGTACATGATGTTGTAGCAGATGCCGATCATCGCGTAGATCGAGCCGATGGCCACGCCCGCGATAAGAATGCTTAGTATCATTTAAGAAAGTTTCCTGCTGTGGTGATGGCGAACGCGCACCGCGCAATCAAGGGTAAACCCGAAACGCCAGGCAAAGTCCAGCCGGCGGCGGACTGCACCGACGCGGGCCTTCCCCGATTTGCTGCTTACGTTCGGCGCTGAATCGTTTCGAAGCGGATTACTTGCTGTAACCCGGCGCCAGCGTGTAGGATCCGTCTTTGAACGAATCTGCGCGATTCATGACGATGTCGTTGACATCGTAGCCATTATGATTGGTAGCGGTGTAGGTGTAGTGTCCGAAAGCCCCGGTAAAACCCTGGAGTGATTCCAAGGCTTTTTTAACGTCATCCGGCTTACTGGTGCCGCTTCCCTCGTACCCGCGGCGAATCAATTGCACTGCGTCGTTGCCAGCCGCGATCCACCACAAGGTGGTGTCATCGACCCTGACCTTCTTGCTGACCACCGCCGCCAGGAATTTGGCAGTGTCCTCCGGCAGCTTGCCGTCCTTATCGAAACTGGTCTGCTTGTAACCAATGTTGTACACCGCGTTCCAGTTCTCCGGTTTTGTCAGCAACGCCTTGATCGCGCCGGAACCCAATGCCGGATGGCCCACGATCGGCGCCGTCCAATTCGCTTCCGCACGGGCGTTGATCAACCGCGCATTGAGCGCTGCCGAGTCGCTCCAGAGCAGCACAACGTCAGCGCCGGAATTTTTGGCTTTCTGGATATCCGTCGTAACGTCACTTTGATTGGCTTCGATCAGGGCTTTGTAGCTGATGTTGGCGCCCTGCTTTTTCAATTCCTGCTCCGACAGATTGACCGTGGCAGTACCGTAGCCACTGGCATCGCCGATGATGGCGATGTTCTTGGCCTTCAGCGTTTTCAGAATATAGTTGTGCGCCGCTTCGGTCCACTGCTTATTCGCCGGCAGAATACGGAAGGTGTACGGATATTTCTCTGGATCGATCAGGGTGTCGACCACCCCGTACACCATACTCGGGATCTTCTGACGCGCGATCAGCGGGGTAGTCGCCAAACCTTCCCCGGAATTTGTCGGCCCCACCATGAAGTCAACTTTTTCCTTATTGATGAGTTCCAGCGCTGCGTTCACGGCCTTCGTCGGATCCCCTTGGGTATCGCGGGTGACGATCTCAAGCTTGCGGCCCTTGATGCCACCGCTTTGATTCACTTCGTCGACCGCATACTTGAGCCCACGATCGAAGCCGATGCCAGGTGACGAGTTGGGCCCGGTGAGTGCCACCAGCCAGCCGATCTTGATCGGCGCTGGGCTGGTCTGCGCCAGAGAGGCTATGGGAAGCGCGGCAATACCGAATGCAAACGCAATGGATGTCAGATATGACGATGAAGAAGCGGTCATGTTTGTCTCCGTTGTTAATACACTGAAATAGTGAACTAATTTTTTTATTGATACTATGCCGCCCGGGAAAGGTGCGTCAAGCGCGCTTTACACAATTCCACATAACGATTGATTATGCTCATCACGACACGCCAATTAGAAATTATCCGTTCGGTGATCCTAAGCGGGTCTGTCACCGATGCCGCGCACCAAACGGGGATCTCGCAACCTGCAGTCAGTCGTTTGCTCAAGGATTGCGAGCAACGCATCGGGTTTGCGTTATTCATGCGCAAGCAGGGAAGATTGCAGCCGACCTCCGAGGCAAAGACGATGCTGCCAGAACTCAACCGCATATTTGAAGGTGTCGAGCGGTTTCAGCGACTGGCCGAAGAGTTACGGGAAATGAAGACCGGCTCGATTCAGATCGCCACGACAGCAGTGCTCGCGGATACCGTTTTGCCGAGGGCGATCGAACTGTTCTTCGCGGCCCGACCGAAGGTGCAGATCACGATTCACAATATGCCAAACTATGAAGTCGCCGAGCGGATCGCGATGGACCAGGTCGACCTTGGATTGGTTCTGTCGCCGGAGAATTATCTGGGCACCACGATCATTGACCTGCATAAAACGGAATTGATCTGCATCGCGCCGGTCGGGCACCCGTTGGCCACCAAGGGGCATGTCGACCTGGAAGACGTGATGCGCTTTCCACTCATCTCCTTTAGTCCCACTCTTCCGCTCGGGATGACCATCGATAAGCTTTTCCATCTACGCGGACTGCGCCGACGCGTAGCGATCGAGGTGAGTCAATCGTCGACTGCCCTGACCATGGTGCGCCAAGGATTTGGCATTGCCCTGGTGGATCCATTTATCTTGATTGATGCCGACCTCACCGATATCGTGACACTTAAATTGACCCCAAGCACCCCGATTTCTGCGCAGTTACTCATACCCCATCATGAGCAACTTTCCAGAGTCGCAAAGACCTTCGTCAAATCCATTCACACGGCCGTGGCCAATCTGGTGGCGAGCAAAAAAATCTAGGTTACAGTTCTTGCGAGATTTTTCTTGGAACCTCAACCACCCCCGCCTTCACGCGACCACCAGGGCCGTACCCATATGCCTCGCATCCCTTATACACCGGCCGATATCACCGAGCCGAAAGAAATTGTTGACGTCCTGCGAAGCCGTCGCGGCGGCGGGCTGTTGCATCTGGATCGGATGCTGCTGCATAGCCCGCCTTTCGCCAAAGGTTGGGCTGCGCTGCTCACTGAGCTCAAAACCGGGTCGGTGCTGCCGCCCAAATTGCGGGAGCTGGCTGCTTGCGTCGTCTCGCAACTGAATGGCGCGGAGTACGGATTCCAGCAACATGCGCCCCAATTCCTCCACGCCGGTGGCACGCCGCAGCAGGTCGAGGCTTTACGCACACCGGAAGCAGCCAGTCACGATGGGACCTTGTTTGGCGCCGACGAACGCGCGACGATTCGGGTCGCCCTGGAGATGACTCGCAATGTTGGCGTCAGCGATGCTGCCTTTGCGGCGCTCCGCGAAGCGCTGCCCAGCGATCGGCACATGGTTGAGTTGATCATGGTAGTCGCCACCTTCAATATGGTGTCGCGATTTCTCGTAACGCTGAATGTGGAGATGGAACACTGAGTGGCGGCCTCCAGCCAGCCAGGCTCAAAGCGGAAGTTTTTTAACGCGCGGTATGGGCGGCCTTGGCGTGGATGTCGGAACACTCGCCGGTCTTTACTAACGCGAAGCCCCAACTTCGTTGAGATGGCCCGCAGCGCGACCCGGCTGGTCGCTTCAGCCATTGTGTCGACCGTTCGCATGAAGCGCCAGGATGTCGTAGACCGCGGTATTGACCGCCGTCCGGACCCCGAGCTTCTCACCACGGCGGCTAACGTCGCCGCTCAGCCACTCAACCTCCAGTCGATTACCTCGTTCCAAGTCGTTGTGCATCGACGAGGTCATGCTCTCTGGCAGCTGATCGCAAAAACGCAGCCGGTTGTCGACGAAGTCCGGCGCGAGATGCACTCCTTGTGCAATCGCGACATCGACAACTTCCTGCATCACGTCGGCTAGCAATTGGCGAGATCGTGGGTTGGAGCGCACATTCCCAATCGGGCATCGCGTTGCTGAAGTGGTGGCTGACAGCCCGACCAGGAAGACGAACTTTTCCCAGATTGTCTTGCTGATGCAGTCACTGATCTCGGCGTCAATACCGGCGCGCACGCAGGCCTCGTGGAAGCGCTGAATCCGTTCGGACTTTCGACCGTCGTACTCGCCGAACACAAGTTTCTGCATCGCGCCGGTATGCGCGATCACGCCCGGTTCGGCGATGGTGGCCGCGATATAGCAAACGCCGCCGATGACCGCATCCATACCGAGTGCCGCAATCAGGATATCGTCCTTGACTACGCCGTTTTGGAACGAGATAACTGCGGTTTCCTTGCCAATGAGCGGTCGGATCATCTCGGCTGTGGATTCGGTGTCCCACAGCTTGACACAGAACAGCACCAGATCCACACGACCGACTTCGCGAGGGTCGGCGGTGACCTTCGCATCCTTCAGGTGCACGTCACCCAATTGACTCGTGAGCTTCAGACCATTGGCCTTGATGGCCGCGAGGTGGCTGCCTCGGGCAATGAAGGTGACATCGCAACCGCTCTTGGCCAACCTGGCACCAAGGTACCCACCGATCCCGCCGGATCCCATCACCGCAATCTTCATTGTTCGCTCTTTATTGAATGATCATTCGATGATAAGTCTACGGCGGAATAGCAGCCAGAACAAACAAGCGGCGCGTGGCGGCAGCCAAGCAACTCTCCGGCCAGATTCACTTATTCGATGAAGCCGAAGCATTGGCGCAATCGACAACAGACGCACAAGACATTGACCCCATCCCTGTCGAGGCAGCATCGTCTGAGGCCAGTGTCGACTTCCTGGCCATGCTGCTGGCGGTCAAGTTCGTCGATGGCTTGCCGCTGACGCGTTTCGAATACGGATAATTTCCATATCATTGAAAACAAATTAGTATTATTGAAACGTTTCGAAGAATTCGTTCAGCCGGTCCACATAGAGCTGCCTGGCTGAGGCTTCGATGAAACTGGCCTCAAAACTGTTGCGCGCCAGCGTGTAGGCGTGCCGGGCGTTGAGCGTCAGAGCGGCAAAGGTTTGCGTGAAGTTGTCATTCATGTAGCCGCCAAAGTAAGCCGGATCATCCGAATTGATGGTCGCTACCAGCCCTGCATCAAGCAGCTGGCGCAGGTTGTGGTGGGCCAGATTAGGGAACACGCACAGCTTGAGATTGGACAGTGGGCACACGGTGAGCGGGATGCGGTCGGCTGCGAGGCGTTGCATCAAGGCCGCGTCCTGGCTGGCCTGAACACCATGGTCCACCCGCTCGACCTTGAGCACATCGAGCGCCGTCCACACATAAGCGGGTGGTCCTTCTTCACCGGCATGCGCCACCCGATGAAAGCCCAGCGCACGGCAGCGCGCAAACACGCGTGCAAACTTTTCGGGCGGGTTGCCAAGCTCGCCGGAATCGAGTCCCACGCCGATCAGCTTGTCGCGAAAAGGCAAGGCTTTCTCCAGCGTTTCAAAGGCCTCTTCTTCACTGAGGTGGCGAAGAAAACACAGGATTAATGAGGCGCTGATACCCAGCTCGACCTTCGCATCGACACAAGCGCGGTGCAGGCCGTTGATGACGGTTTCCATGCCCACGCCCCGTGCCATGTGCGTCTGCGGGTCGAAAAACAACTCGGCGTGAAGCACCTTGTCCTGGGCTGCGCGCAGCAGATAAGCCCGTGTCATGTCGTAGAAGTCCTGCTCTTTCAGCAGCACGCTGGCACCGGCGTAATAAATATCGAGGAAGCTCTGCAAATTGGTGAAGGCATAGGCGCTGCGCAGTTCCTCCACACTGGCATAGGGCAAGGCCACGCCATTGCGCTGCGCCAGCGCAAAAATCAGCTCAGGTTCCAGCGAGCCTTCAATGTGAATGTGCAGTTCGGCTTTGGGCATTCGCCTGAGCAGGTCGGGCAAGCGCTCGGCAGCAACGGGTTTAAGCGGGTTCATTGCAACTCCAAAACAAAAAAGCCGCCCGAAGGCAGCCGAGAAACTGACAGTGCGAACGCTCCGTCCCGAAGGCGCGGAGCGTTGCTCACCAGGATCAGTTGCCGGGAACTTTGCCTTCCACGCCCTTGACGTAGGTTTTCAGGCCGCCCAGAAACTTGTCGTCGGCGACCACATCCTTGGCGACCAGCACTTTGCCGGTGTTGTCCATGATCGGGCCTTTCCAGATGGCAAAGCTGCCGTCCTTCAGGCCGGCCTTGACTTCGTCGATGCGTTTTTTGGTCTCGTCGGGCACGTCGGCGGCAATCGACACCAGATCAATCGCGCCTTCCTTCACGCCCCACCAGGAACCCGAGTTTCCCGTCCACTTGCCTTCGAGGACTTCACCCACGGTCTTGACGTAATACGGGCCCCAGTTGATCACGGCAGAAGCCAGGTGGGCTTTCGGGCCATAGGCGGTCATGTCAGAGTCCCAGCCAAAGGCGCGCTTGCCCATTTTCTCGGCGGTCTGCAGCACGGCGGAAGAGTCGGTGTTCTGGAACAGGACATCGGCGCCGCCGTTGATCAACGCGGTGGCAGCTTCGGTTTCCTTGGGCGGGTTGAACCACTCATTGACCCAGACCACCTTGGTCTTGATTTTGGGGTTGACCGACTGGGCGCCCAGCGTGAAGCTGTTGATGTTGCGCACCACTTCAGGAATGGGCACCGAACCGACCACGCCCAGCGTGCCCGACTTGCTCATCTTGCCCGCCACCACGCCGGCCATGTAAGCGCCTTCGTAGGTGCGACTGTCATAGGTGCGCATGTTGTCGGCGGTTTTGTAGCCGGTGGCGTGCTCGAACTTGACGTCCTTGATATCGCCCGCGACCTTGAGCATGGGCTCCATGTAACCGAAGGTGGTGCCAAAAATCAGCTTGTTGCCCTGCTGAGCCATGTCGCGGATGACGCGTTCGGCATCGGCAGACTCGGGCACCTTTTCAACAAAACTGGTGACGACCTTGTCGCCATAGGCCTGCTCAACCGCCTTGCGGCCATTGTCATGGGCATAGGTCCAGCCGCCATCGCCGACGGGGCCGACGTAGGCAAATGCAACTTTCAAAGGTTCCACTTTGGCCGGTTCCGGTGCGGCCACAGGCGCCGAGACTGGCGCGGGAGCCGGCTCTTCCTTCTTGCCGCAGCCCATCAGAGCTGCTGAGGCTACGGCAGTCAATGCCGCCAGCTTGAGCAGGGAACGTTTTTGCAGGTCAGTCATGTCATCTAGCTTTCGTTGAAGGGAACAATGAAAAGGTTTACGAAAAAAATTTCTGCGGAGAGGTGAAAAAACCAATTATGCGGCCGGTAACTCAAGCTTCCGGGTAGAAGGGCTTGCCAATCGAGCTGGGCATGTTCACACGTATCCACAGCGGATTACGCGAAATCAGCACCAGTACCACGATGGTGGCCAGGTAGGGCAACGCAGTCAAAAACTGGCTCGGTACATCGACCCCCAGCCCCTGCAGGTAAAACTGCAACATGGTCACGCCACCAAACAGGTAAGCCCCAAGCAAGACCCGGGCCGGGCGCCAGGTGGCAAACGTGGTGAGCGCCAGCGCGATCCAGCCTTTGCCGGCGATCATGCCCTCCACCCACAGCGGCGTGTACACCACCGACACATAGGCACCCGCCAGCCCGCACAGCGCCCCGCCAGCCACCACGGCGGCCAACCGGATACGCCGCACCGGATAACCCAGCGCATGGGCTGACTCGGGACTTTCGCCCACCGAGCGCAGCACCAGGCCAGCACGCGTGCGGTACAAAAACCAGATCAGCCCACCGGTCAATGCCATCGCGATATAGACCATGGGGTGCTGGCGGAACAGCGCCAGGCCGAGGAAGGGAATATCGCTAAGCACCGGAATTGAAAACTGCGACTGCTCAGGCAGCTTTTGCTGCACATAGTTAATGCCCGCAAACGCCGAAAAGCCCGAACCGAAAATGCTCAAGGCCAACCCGGTGGCGTACTGATTGGTATTGAGCCAGATCACCAGCACGCCAAACATCGCCGCAAGTATTGCCCCCGCTGCCATGCCCGCAACAAAACCGAGCCATATGTTGCCGGTATGCACCACCGTGGCAAAACCGGCAATGGCGGCGCACAGCATCATGCCTTCGGCGCCCAGGTTCACGATGCCGGCTTTTTCATTGATGAGCAGGCCCAGCGCCGCAATGGCCAGCACGGTGCCGGCGCTGAAGGTGGAGGCCACCAGCAAGGCCGTGGAATCCATCAGCGGCCTCCTTTGAATGATGCAGAAATTGACGTTAAAAGCGATTTGGGAAATTTGAATCGGTAGGCAATCAAGGTGTCGCAGGCCAGCAGATTGAACAGCAGCAGCCCCTGAAACACGCCCGTCAGTGACTTGGGCAAGCCCAGACGTGACTGCGCCAGCTCGCCGCCGATGTAGAACATGCTCATCAGCAGGGCTGAGAACACGATGCCCACCGGATGCAGCCGCCCGACAAACGCCACGATGATGGCGGCAAAACCGTAGCCCGCAGGCACATAGGGCGTGAGCTGGCCAATCGGACCCGCCACCTCCAGCGCACCGGCCAGGCCCGCCGCCCCGCCGGACACCAGCAGCGCCACCCACAAGGCGCGGCGCGAGGAAAAACCGGCATAGCGCGCAGCGGCGGGTGCCAGGCCGCTGACCTCCTGGGTGAATCCGGCGTAGGTGCGAAACAGGTACAGCCACAGCCCCGCCACGCCCGCCAGCGCCAGCAAGATGCCGATGTTGACGCGCGAGCCCTGCATCAAGCGCGGGATTTGCGTCACGACCTCAAAGGTTTTGGTTTGTGGAAAGTTGTAGCCGGCCGGGTCCTTCCAGGGGCCAAACACCAGGTAGTTCAGCACCATGTCGGCCACATAAACCAGCATCAGGCTGACGAGGATTTCGTTGGCATTGAAGCGGTCGCGCAGCAAGGCGGTGATACCGGCCCACACCATGCCGCCCAGCACACCTGCAGCCAAGATGACCGGAATGATCCAGGGGCCGGTGGTTTTGCCGGCCAGCAGGGCCACGCCGCCCGCTGCCACCGCGCCCATGACAAACTGCCCTTCGGCGCCGATGTTCCAGACGTTGGAGCGAAAGCACACGGCCAGGCCCAGTGCAATGATCAACAGGGGCGTCGCCTTGACCATCAACTCGCTCAGGGCATAGGGTGATTTGATGGGCTCCCAGAAAAACACCTGCAGGCCTTTAACCGGGTCTTTGCCAAGCGCCGCGAACAGCAGCACGCCAATCACCACCGTGACCAGCAGTGCCAGAATGGGCGAGGCGTAAGTCCAGAACGAGGAGGGTTGCGGCCGGACTTCAAGTTGCGGCATGGACAGCCTTTTGATCAGTTGGGGACAGAGCTTGCCGCTGTGCGGCTGCGGTCTGTCCCGCAAGTTCCCATAATCCGCTCATCCACTGCCCGACCAGCGCCACCGTCGCTTTGGCGCGCGGCAGGGACGGCGAGAGCTGGCCCTTGGCCATCACGTACAGGCGGTCGCAAATTTCAAACAGTTCGTCGAGTTCTTCGCTCACCACCAGCACGGCGCAACCGGCATCGCGCAGCTTTAACAGCTCGCCGCGTATCTGCGTTGCCGCGCCCACGTCCACCCCCCAGGTGGGCTGCGAGACGATGAGCAGCGCCGGCCCCGCATCGATCTCGCGGCCCATGATGAATTTTTGCAAATTGCCGCCGGACAGGGACTTGGCGATGGCCTGCGGACCACCCGACTTGACGTTGTAGCGCGCGATGATCCGCTGGGCCTGAGCCTGCAACGGGCTGCCCTTGAGCCAGCCGCCGGTGCCCACGGCCTCTTTGCGCGTGAGCAGGAGGTTGCGGGCCAGCGACAGTGAAGGCACCGCACCACGCCCCAGGCGCTCTTCAGGCACAAAGTGCAGCCCCAGCGCGCGGCGGCGACCCGGGCTCAGCTTGCCGGCGTTCTGGCCCTTGACGACAATCGCCGCTGCGGCGGCCCGCGTGTCTTCACCCGACAGCGCGTACAACAACTCCTTTTGGCCGTTGCCCGAGACACCGGCAATGCCCACCACCTCACCGGCGCGCACCTGCAGCGCAATCTGGTGCAGGTCCACCCCAAACTCTTCGTCTTTGGCCAGCTCCAGCTGCCTGACGTCCAGCACGATGTCGCCCGTCTGCACCTCGCGGTGCTCCAGCGCTGGCGGCTCGGCGCCAATCATCAGGCGGCTCAGCGAGGCATTGGATTCCTGGCGCGGATCACATTCGCCCGTGACGCGCCCGCCGCGCAGTACAGTGCAGGCCGTGCACAGCGCGCGAATTTCATGCAGTTTATGGCTGATGTACAAAATGCTGCAGCCCTGGTCGGCCAGCTGGCGCAGCGTGACAAACAGGTTCTCGACGGCTTGCGGCGTGAGCACCGACGTTGGCTCGTCGAGGATCAGCAGCTTGGGATGCGTCAGCAGTGCCCGCACGATCTCCACGCGCTGACGCTCGCCCACGCTCAGCGTGTGCACCGGCCGGACCGGGTCCAGAGGCAAGCCGTACGCTCGCGCGGTTTGCGTGATGCGCTGGGACACCTCGGCCAGGCTCAGGTGTTTGTCCAAGCCGAGCCAGACGTTTTCGGCCACCGTCAGGGTATCAAACAGGCTGAAGTGCTGAAACACCATGCTGATGCCCAGCGCGCGCGCCTCTTGCGGGTTGCGCACCACCACGGGTTGGCCGTCCACGGCCACGCTGCCGGCGTCGGCTTTGACCGAGCCATAGATGATTTTCATCAGCGTGGACTTGCCCGCGCCATTTTCGCCGAGCACGGCATGGATCTCGCCGGGCTGCACGGCCAGCGCGATCCCGCTGTTGGCAACCACGCCGGGGTAGCGCTTGGTAATGCCAGAGAGCTGCAGCCGGGGCGCGATGCCTGCGCGGCTTTCAGTGAGGGGAGGCGAAGCGGTCATGACTTTCTGAATACTTGATATTTTTTGATATTTTAGGCATCTAACCCTTTAATGACGGGCGGTAGCAGCTATTATTTTAGTAGCAATTAAGCCACGGCTTTCACCCGCACCACGGTGAAGCAGAAAATGGCGCCCCGCGCCTGCGCGTCCTTAAAAAAGCTGGCGAACCAGATCCTGGAACATCATCAACACGGCAAAGGCCATCACCGCCACACCGCCCCAGCCAAACCAGGTTGTCTTGAAACCCGAGGTAAAGCGGCCCATCACCGACTTTTTGCCGGCCAGCAGCATCAGGCCCACCATGATGGGAACCGCCACCACGCCGTTGATCACGGCGCTCCAGTAGAGCGCTTTCATGGGGTCGATGGGCGTGAAGTCCAGCCCGGTGCCCACCAGCGTGGCGAGCGTGATGATGGCGTAAAAGCGCTTGGCTTCAAACCAGCGCCGTTCCAGGCCTTCGGGCCAGCCAATCGCTTCGGCAACGGCATAGGCCGCGGAGGACGCCAGCACCGGAACGGCCAGCATGCCGGTGGCAATAATGCCGCTGGCAAACAGGGCAAATGCAAATTCACCGGCCAGCGGACGCAGCGCCTGCGCCGCCTGCGCAGCGGACGTGATGTCGCGAATACCGGCCGTGTACAGCACGGCGGCACCCAGCACCATGATGAAAAATGCGATGGCATTGGAAAAAAACATGCCGATGTAGGTGTCTCGCTTGACGCGCCGCAGATCGCGGCGTATTTGCGCTTCGGTCCCTTGCCCCGCGCCCTTCAGACGCAACTCTTCAACTTCCTGCGAGGCCTGCCAGAAAAACAGGTAGGGCGAAATCGTCGTGCCCAGCAACGCCACAATCATCATCCAGTAATCGGATGTCCATTGCAGCTTCGGAATCACCAGGTCGTAAAGAACCAGACCCCATGGCACCTGCACCAGAAACACGGCGATCACGTAGGCAAACAGAAACAGTGTCAGCCACTTCAGGATGGGGGCGAGCTTGCGGTAGGGCACAAACACCTGAAGCAGCACCGTGATCACGCCAAAAACCACCGAATGGAAGTGCTCACCACCCCCCACCACCAATTGCAGCGCCTCGCCCATGGCGGAAATATCGGCGGCGATATTGATGGTGTTGGCCATCACCAGCAGCGCCACCATGGCCATCAGGAAAGACCGCGGCGTGTGCTCGAGCAGGTTGGCGGCCACGCCCTTGCCGGTGACGCGCCCGATTCTGGCACTGACCAGCTGGATGGCGATCATGAAAGGCAGCGACAAAAACACCGTCCAGACCAGCCCTGTGCCAAACTGCGCGCCCGCCTGCGTGTACGTGGCGATGCCGGACGGGTCATCATCGGCGGCACCGGTGACCACGCCCGGGCCGACATGGCGCAGGAAAGAGGGAATGCGTTTCAACATGGCCGGGAGCCTAACATAGCGCAGCGACAGCCTCCGCCTGTTTTTAATAAAAACAGGCTGTATCCCAATAATCACGGGCGGCGGATGCTATCAAATCAATAGCATTCTAAACTCATTGACAGGGGTGTGCGGCGGCCCCGTGGCAACCAGATCGCCCAGCGAGGCAAAGTAACCGTAGCATCGTTGCGGTCCAGGTACGGATCCAGCTACCTGCCCGGAGTTTCCACTTGTAGCGCCATTCAGATTTGCGGCGCCACTTTTGTCTTCCGACGTTCCAGAAGTGGGGCCTTACCCGCTGCCTTACCGTGTTGCCTTGCCGCCGGACGTCTCGGAAAACAGGGCCGCTATGGTCTGGCGCAGCCACTGGTTGCCTGGATCGGCCTCGAAACGTCTGCTCCAGTGCAGCGACACCGTGAAATCGCGCAAAGGAAACAGCGGCTCGATGATGGCGTAACCGCCGGCCGCGGCAAAGATCTGTGCGATGTTCCGCGGCATGACCACACCCAGGTCGGTGCCTTTGACAATGGCCGGCAGCACCATGAAGTGTTCGGTGGTCAGGCGCAATCGGTCTTCCAGCTGAAGCAGTTCCAGAATGCGCAGCGTGTCGGAGTGGGTCCGCACCGCCACAAACTCCAGCTGGCGCAGATCGTCCAGCAGTGCCTGGCCGCTGCGGCGCCGCCGGGTGAAGGGGTGGCCGCCCCGCAGCAGCACGATGTAGCGATCCTTGAGCAGCTGCACGCGCTGCGTGTCTTTGACCGTGGGCAAAAAGCCGAACGCAAAATCGATGCGCCCACTGTCCAGCGCCGGAGCGATGTCGCTGCTGGCCAGCGGCGAGGTTTCCAGGCGCACGCCCGGAGCGAGCCGGCGCATCGCCACCATCAGGTCCGGCAGAAAGCGGGCCTCGCCAATATCGCTCATGTGGATGCGAAAGACCTTGCGTGACTGCGCCGGGTTGAACTGCTCGGCTTCGTTCAGCGCATGTTCCAGGGTACCCAACGCCGACTGCACCGCCACGGCCAGCCGCTCAGCCTTGGGCGTCGGCGCTACACCGCCCGGGGCGCGCACAAATAGCGCGTCCTTCACCAGCAAACGCAGCCGGGTCAGCCCCTGGCTGGTGGCAGGCTGCGTCAGACCCAACAAATCGGCTGCCCGGCTGACGCTGCGTGCGCGGTATACCGCATCAAACACACGCAAAAGATTGAGGTCAATGTCGTTGATATGCATTTGGCGAATATTAAATAGTCTCTGTATTTTATTGATTTATGAAACAGACCCGCCGAAGATCGCTATCCGGCTGCCCCTTCTCACACATTCCGCACCGTTACTGGAGACTCAACTGATGACGACAACTGTCCGTGAAGCCGTGCTCGATTTGCTGCGCGCCTTCAACATGACCACCATTTTTGGCAACCCGGGCTCGACGGAGTTACCGCTGTTCCTTGATTTCCCGAACGACTTCCGCTACGTGCTGGGCCTGCAAGAGTCCGTCGTGGTCGGCATGGCCGACGGCTACGCCCAAGCCACGCACAACGCCGCTTTTGTGAACCTGCATTCGGCTGCAGGCGTTGGCCATGCGATGGGGAACATCTTTACCGCCCACAAAAACCGCACGCCGATGGTGATCACGGCGGGTCAGCAGGCGCGGTCCATCCTGCCTTTCGACCCGTTTCTGTTCTCTAGCCAAGCCACCGAACTGCCCAAACCTTACGTCAAATGGAGCGTCGAGCCCGCCCGTGCCGAAGACGTTCCCCTGGCCATCGCGCGCGCCTACTACATCGCGATGCAACAGCCGCGCGGCCCGGTGCTGGTGTCGATTCCCGCCGATGACTGGGCGCGCGAATGTGAACCCGTCTCGCCCCGCCGGGTCAGCACCGAAACCCGCCCCGAACCGCAGGTGCTGGCGGCTATCGGTGACGCCCTGGATGCCGCCAAGCGCCCGGCTTTCGTGGTCGGTGCGGCAGTGGACCGGGACCAAGCCTGGAACGACGTGGTGCGCTTGGCCGAACGCCACAACGCCGCCGTATGGGTAGCCCCGATGTCGGGCCGCTGCGGCTTTCCCGAGGACCACCGTCTGTTTGCCGGTTTCCTGCCCGCCATGCGCGAAAAAATCGTTGCGTTGCTCGCCGGCCACGATCTGATATTCGCGTTGGGCGCTCCCGCCTTCACCTACCATGTGGAGGGTGCCGGCCCACACGTGCCCGGCGGTGCCCAGTTGGTGCAGCTGATTGAAGACCCGGGCATTGCCGCCTGGGCACCCGAGGGAACCTCCGCCGTGGGCGGCATCCGCCTGGGCGTGCAAGATTTGCTGGCCCGCCCTGCACCGCCCGCACTGGCACAACGCGAACGGCCCAAGCCGCGCGCACCGCGCGCCCGCATTGAACCTGACGCTACCGGCCCGCTGATGAGCGTGGCCTTTGTCATGCAAACCCTGGCCGAAGTACGTGACCCGCATTCCATTGTGGTCGAGGAAGCGCCCAGTTCGCGGCCAGTCATGCAGGCCTACCTGCCCATCCTGCACAGCGAAACTTTTTACACCATGTGCAGCGGCGGCCTGGGCCATGGCCTGCCTGCAGCGGTTGGCGTGGCGCTGGCCAAGCCGGACAAAAAGGTGATCGGCCTGCTGGGCGATGGCTCGAGCATGTATTCGATCCAGGCGCTGTGGAGCGCGGCGCAACTGAAACTGCCCATCACCTTCATCATCCTGAAAAACCGCCGCTACGCCGCGCTGCAGGAGTTCGCGCCGACTTTTGGCTTCAAGCCTGGCGAAACCCTGCAAGGCACCGACCTGCCCGAGCTTGACTTTCTCGCGCTCGCCAAAGGCCAAGGCTGCGACGCCGTGAACGTACACGATGCAGCCCAGCTCGCCAGCGTGTTGCAGGGCGCCTTGCGATCCCCCCGTCCGATTCTGCTTGAAGTGGACGTGGCATGATAATTAAAAAGCACTGCCAGTGCTTTCCCGTTGGGCACAAGAAGCTATCACTTTTATAGCAGCTCAGCATCCACCCTTTCGCACCAGGAGACAAACCATGAACCGCATTTCCCTTCTGATCAACGGCGAACAAATCGCCGCCGGCAACGGTGCCACGTTTGAGCGCCGCAACCCGCTGGACGGCACGGTCGCCACTGTCGCTCCGGCGGCCACCGTGCAAGACGCCGTCGCCGCCGTCGAAGCCGCTGCCAAGGCGTTCCCGGCCTGGTCCGCCACCGGCCCCGGCGAACGCCGCGCGCTGCTGACCAAAGCCGCCCACGCGCTGGAAGCCAAAGCCCCCGCCTTCATCGCCGCCATGGCCGCTGAAACCGGCGCCTCGGGCCTGTGGGCCGGGTTCAACGTGCACCTGGCGGCGAACACCCTGCTGGAGGCCGCATCGCTGACCACCCAGATCACCGGCGACGTAATCCCCTCGGACGTGCCTGGCAGCCTGTCCATGGGTTTGCGCCAAGCCGCAGGCGTGGTGCTGGGCATGGCCCCATGGAATGCGCCCGTCATCCTGGGCGTGCGGGCCGTCGCCGTGCCGCTGGCCTGCGGCAACACCGTGGTACTCAAGGGGTCGGAGCTTTGCCCAGCCACCCATGGCCTGATCATTGAAGCGCTGCAGGAAGCCGGCTTGCCCCAAGGCGTAGTCAATTTCATCACCAACGCTCCGGCAGATGCCGCTGCCGTGGTGGAGGCAATGATTGCCCACCCGGCAGTGCGCCGCGTGAACTTCACCGGCTCTACCGCTGTCGGCAAGATCATCGCGGGCCATTGCGCAAAGTACCTGAAGCCTGCGGTGCTGGAGCTGGGTGGCAAAGCACCGCTGGTGGTGCTGGACGATGCCGACCTGGACGCTGCGGTGAATGCCGCCGCCTTTGGTGCCTTTGCCAACTCCGGGCAGATTTGCATGTCCACCGAGCGCATCATCGTCGACCAGGCCATTGCCGATGAATTCGTAGCCAAGCTGGCTGCCAAAGCTGCCAGCCTGCCACTGGG
>DFWY01000060.1:30697-50381 GCA_002381615.1 Polaromonas sp. UBA4122
CCCCCCCTGCCACTGGGTGACCCACGCAAAGGCCCGGTGGTGCTGGGCTCGGTCGTCGACATGAACGCCGTACACCGCTGCAACGCGCTCATTGACGATGCGCTGGCGCAGGGAGCCAAGTTGCTGTGCGGTGGCAAGGCCGACAGCACGCTGATGCCGGCCACGCTGATCGACCATGTCACTCCTGCGATGAAGATTTATCGCGACGAGTCCTTTGGCCCGGTCAAAGGCATCGTGCGAGTGAACGGCGTGGAAGAAGCCATTGCCTGCGCCAATGACAACGAATACGGCCTGTCCAGCGCCGTGTTTGGAGGCGACATCGCCCGCGCCCTTCAGGTGGCGGGACGCATTCAATCCGGCATCTGCCATGTCAACGGACCTACCGTGCATGACGAGCCACAAATGCCCTTTGGCGGCGTCAAAGGCAGCGGCAGCGGCAGCTTTGGTGGCAAAGCAGGCATAGCGGCCTTTACCGACTTGCGCTGGGTGACCGTGCAGACCACGCCGCGCCATTACCCGTTCTGAGCGTTTTGCATTCATGGGACAAGTTCCCCAATAACAGGAGACAGGCATGCTTCAACAATTTCAAAAAAACAAGATTCGCAGCCTCCCGGGCGACCGAGACTAATCATCATCAACCACACCAACGAGGAGACACTCATGCCATTGACAAACCCCATCAAGACACGGCCCCGGCACGCCGCGCGAACAAGCCAGTTACTGCTGGCCTGCTCGGCTGCACTGCTGCTGGCTGCATCCGCTGTGCAGGCACAGGACAAGCCCGTTGCACTCAAGCTCTCGAGCTGGGTGCCGGCACAGCATCCGCTCAACCCGGCTTTTCAGGCCTGGGCCGAAGACATCAAGAAGGAGTCGGGCGGCAGCATCTCATCCACCCTCTTCCCCTCGGAGCAATTGGGCAAGGCGTTTGACCATTACGACATGGCACGTGACGGCATTGCCGACTTTGCCTATGTGAACCCTGGCTACCAGCCGGGCCGTTTCCCGGTCATGGCAGGCGCCTCGCTGCCTTTCCTGTTTGCCAACGGCAAGGGCGGCTCGGCCGCGATTGATGCCTGGTACCGCAACTATGCCGCCAAGGAAATGAAGGACGTCAAGTTCTGCTTTGCCTTTGTGCATGACCCCGGCACCTTGCACTCGCGCAAGAAAATCACGCTGCCTGCGGACATGAAGGGCATGAAGGTACGGCCTGCCACGAGCACCGTGGGCCAGATGGTCACACTGCTGGGCGGCACCAATGTGCAAGCCTCGGCAAGCGAGTCGCGCGACATGCTCGAGCGCGGCGTGGCCGATGCCATCGCCTTCCCCTGGGGCTCGATCAGCCTGTTCGGTATTGACAAGGTGGTCAAGTACCACATGGACGTCCCCCTGTACACCACGCCGTTTGTCTGGGTCATGAACCAGAGCAAATACGACGCGATGTCCGCCAGCCAGAAAAAGGTCATCGACAGCCACTGCACCACCGAGTGGGCCGAGAAAGTGGCCAGCAGCTGGGCTGACTTCGAGTACGGCGGCCACGCCAAGCTCGCGAGCCTGACCGGCCATGAAGTCTACAAGCTCACACCGGCGCAGCTTGATGCGTGGAAAAAAGCCGTGGCTCCGGCCGAAGCACAGTGGGCTGAAGGCGTGAAAAAGGCTGGACAGGATCCCAAGGCCGCGATGGACTCACTCAAGCAAAGTCTGGCCAAGTACAAATCCGCTCTTTAAGTTCTTGCACGGGTGACGGGGTGACCCCGTCACCCGCCAGTCTGCAACATCCCTGTCATTGAAGAAATTGGAGAATCGCGTGAAGCGAACTTTCATGGATCGCATCATCGACTCGATTGAGTGGCTTGCTGCCATCTTCGTCGGTCTGGTGGCGGCGAATATTTTCATTTCTGTCATTCTTCGCAAGTTTTTTGACACCTCCATTCCGGACAGCTACGACTTCGGCCGCCTGCTGCTGGGCATCCTGATCTTCTGGGGCATTGCCGCCACCAGCTACCGGGGCAGCCATATCACTGTCGATCTGCTGTGGACCACCGCCGGGCCACGCATGAAACGCCTGATCGACATCTTCGCCACGCTGGTGCTGCTGTTCGTCGTCATGGTGCAGACCCTCATGCTGTTTGACAAAGTGCGCGGCACCTACCAGGACAACGTGCTGTCCTACGACCTCAACCTGCCCACCTGGCCGTTTTTTGCTGTGGCCTGGATGGGCGATGTATCGGCCGTCATCCTGATCGCCATACGCACTTATCGGCTCATTTTCCAGCCCGAGCTGATGGCCGACAAGCACGATACCCAACCCAACGAATAAGGTCTGATCCGTGAGTACTGATGCCATTGCAGTTCTGGGCTTTGTGACCCTGTTTATCTTGATGATCTTGCGCGTTCCTGTGGGCATGGCCATGGGCCTGGTGGGGGTGACGGGCTACAGCTATATCGTGGGGCCGGGCCCCGCGCTCAAGCTGATAGGACAGACCTCCATGCGTACCGTGACCGACTACACCTTCGGTGTCATTCCGATGTTCATGCTCATGGGTGCCTTTGTCTCCATCTCGGGCGTTAGCCGGGAGCTGTTCCGAGCGGCCAATGCATTCCTGGGCCATATGCGCGGAGGCCTGGGCGTTGCCACCGTGGTGGCCTGCGGCGGTTTTGCCGCCATTTGCGGCTCGTCGGTGGCCACGGCGGCAACGTTTTCCACGGTGGCCTATCCCGAGATGCGGCGCTATGGCTATCCGCAGGCCTTCTCCACCGGCGTGATTGCCGCAGGCGGCACGCTGGGTGCCATGCTGCCACCCTCCACCGTGCTTGCTGTGTATGCCATCATTACCCAGCAAGACATCGGCAAGCTGTTCATGGCCGGCATCGTGCCGGGCTTGCTGGCCATGCTGATGTATGTGCTGACGATCGCCATCATTGTCAAGGTCAAGCCCAACCTGCTGCCAGCGGGCGATTACAAGCCCTGGAGAGAACGCTTCAAGGGTCTCAAGGATGTCTGGGCGCCGCTGCTGCTGTTTGCGTTCGTGATCGGCGGCCTGTATGGCGGTCTATTCACGCCCACCGAGGCCGGCGGCATGGGCGCCGGTGGCGCCTTCCTGCTGGGCGTGATTCGCGGCAAGCTCTCGCGCGCGCAAATCCGCGAAGCCTTGCTGCAGGCCACGCGCACCTCGGCCGCCGTATTCACGGTGCTGATCGGCGCGCTACTTTTTGGCTATTTCCTCACCATCACGGAAACACCCCAGAAGCTCACCGAATACCTCACCAACCTGGGCATCGGCCGCTATGGCGTCCTCGCGCTCATCATGGTGATGTACCTGGTGCTGGGCTGCCTGATGGATGCGATGGCCATGATCATCCTGACCGTGCCGATCATCTTCCCCCTCATTACCAAGCTCGGCTTCGATCCGATCTGGTTTGGCATCATCATCGTCATGACGGTGGAGCTCGGCCTGATCCACCCGCCAGTAGGCATGAATGTGTTTGTGATCAAGAGCGTGGTCAAGGAGGTGAGCTTTACCACTATCTTCAAAGGCGTCATTCCATTTGTGATCACCGACCTGCTGCGCCTGATCATCCTGATCGCCTTTCCCATCATCGCGCTGTGGCTACCCGGTCGGATGGGATGAGCCGCGAATGAAAGACCCAAGCCAACAACCCGGCTCGCGGGTCGTCACTACGCCGTGCGCGTCGGGTTCGGCGATTGCGACCCAGCGCGCATCGTGTGGTTTCCCAATTTTTTCCGCTGGATAGACGCCGCCTCGCGCCCACTATCATTCAATGATCCGTATGTTGTGTTGCACTTGGGCTTGAAACCGCCCTTATCCATCGAGCGCAGCCAGCTATAAAATCAATAGCACCCTGAAATCATTGACATTGGTGTGCGTCGGCCCTGTGATCACCAGATCGCCGATCCCGTTAAAGTAACCGTAGGCATCGTTGCGGTCCAGATACTGGTCGATCTTCATGCCGGCCGCTTGCGCACGCTGCAGCGTATCGGGCCCTACATAGGCCCCCGCGTTGTCTTCAACGCCATCAATGCCATCGGTATCGGCCGCCAACGCGTATACGCCGGTCTGCCCTTGCAAGGCCAGCGCCAGCCCCATGCAGAACTCGCCGGCACGCCCGCCGCGGCCACGCGGCGCGCCCGCTGGCTGTTTTCTGATGGTTACCGTGGTTTCGCCGCCGCTCAAAATCACGCAGGGCTTCTGGAAAGGCTGGCCCTTGAGCGCCACGGCGCGGGCCAGTGCAGCATGCACCTTGCCAACTTCGCGTGACTCGCCTTCCATTTCGTCGCTCAGGATATAGGCGGGCAATCCTGCAGCCTGAGCGACTGCGGCAGCCGCCTCCAGGCTTTGCTGCGGCGTAGCAATCAGGTGGACCTCATGGCCGTTGAAAGCAGCGTCGCCGGGCTTGGGGGTTTCCAGCGCACCACTGTCCAGCTGCGCCAGTATGGTAGCCGGCACGTCGATGCCGTAGCGCTTGAGGACGGCCAGCGCATCGGCGCAAGTGCTCGCGTCGGGCACGGTCGGGCCACTGGCAATGATGGACGGGTCGTCGCCCGGCACGTCGCTGATGGTGAGCGTGACCACGCGCGCAGGCGTGCAGGCGGCGGCCAGCCGGCCACCCTTGATGCGCGAGAGGTGCTTGCGCACGCAGTTCATTTCGGCAATGTTGGCGCCGCTGTCCAGCAGCGCCAGGTTGACGCGCTGTTTTTCTTCCAGGCTCAGGCCAACCGCCGGCAAGGTCAGCAACGCCGAACCGCCACCCGAGATCAGGCACAGCACGAGGTCGTCTTTTGTCAGCCCTTGCGTGAGCGCCAGGATGCGCTGCGCGGCGGCCAAACCAGCCTCGTCGGGCACGGGGTGGGCGGCTTCGACGATCTCGATGCGCTGCGCAAGGCCAGCGGGTCGGGGTGGTGTGTGACCGTAGCGGGTAACCACCAGGCCCGACAGCGGCGCATCGGCTGGCCACAGGGATTCCACGGCCTGGGCCATCGCACCGCCGGCCTTGCCAGCGCCGAGTACGAGGGTTCTGCCACCGCTCTCCCGGCTGGGCGGTGGCGGCAGGAACGCGACCGTGTTGTGCAGCGGCAGCGCACGCTTCACCGCGGCACGGTACAGATGATGCAGGAACGCAGCCGGCTGCGAGAACGGGTCAGGTGCGGTGTCGTGGAGCAAGTCGTTCATCCGATGATTATCGCCGCCGCCGTTCGCGGCTGCCTGGCTACTTTTTGCCCAGCCCCAGGCGCTGTGCGCCCTCGGTATAGAGGCGCACCTTTTCCTTCATGAACGCATCCATCTGGTCCACGCCGACATTGACCAGTTCGAATCCGCTCTTGGCGGCCAACTCCTTCATCTCCGGGTCATTGTTCAGCGCAGCCCACAGGTCCGACAGGCGCTTGCGCGCTTCGGGCGGGGTGGATTTGGGCACGCCGATACCGCGGTAGCCCCCATCGACCCAGTCCACACCAAGCTCCTTGAACGTGGGCACGTCAGGCAGCAGGGGGTGGCGCTTGTCCATGGCAATCGCCAGTGCCCGCACGCGGCCCTTGTTGCTGATCGCAAACGGGGAATACGCCATCGCACCTTCCACCTGGGCGCCAAGCACGGCTACGGCCATGTCGCCAGTGCCTTTGTAGGGGATGTAGTTGGTCTTGACGCCGAACGCAGCGTTCATGCGCTCATGGGCGGCGTGGTTGGCCGAGTTCAGCCCCGAGCCGCCGAGATTGAGCTTGCCGGGCGAGGCCTTGGCAGCCTTGATGAAGTCCGCGAAGGTCTTGATCGGGCTCTGCTCAGGCACGACCAGGATGTCGGGCGTGAAGTGAAACCAGAAAACCGGGGTGATGTCCTGCGTTTTGTACTGCACCTGGCCTTCGAGCGGCTGGAACACCATGTGCGGCAGGTTGACCCCCACCACATTCAGGCCGTCACCCGGCAACTGGTTCATCTGGCCCCACATCAACCCACCGCCCGCGCCGGCCTTGTACTGGATGATGGTATCGATGGCGGGGCACTTCTTCTTGAGCACGATTTGCTGGTGACGGGCCGACAAGTCGGACTCGCCACCCGGCGGAAACGCCTGCCAGTACAGCAGGTTTTTTTCGGGGCAGGCCTGTTCTGAGCCTGCCGAAGTGGCTTGTGCGATCGCCGCGGGCGCGAGCAGGACCAGACACAGGGCGGAAAGCAGTTTTTTCATGGTTTGTCTCCTACAAGTTGTTGTACCCAATATTACGCGGCACGCCGTACCTGGGTGGCAGTAGTGGCGATGCGCTCGCAAACGGCCTGCGTCACCTGGTGCGTCGTCGCGCTCCCGCCCAGGTCGCGCGTGTGCAGCGCCGGGTCGGCCGTCACTTGTTCAATGACCGCCATCAGCGTCTGCGCCGCATCAAGCTCGCCCAGGTGCTCCAGCAGCATCACGCAACTCCAGAACGTGCCCACCGGGTTGGCCAGACCCTTGCCCATGATGTCGAAGGCCGAGCCATGGATGGGCTCGAACATGCTGGGATAGCGGCGTTCGGGGTCAATGTTGCCGGTGGGTGCAATGCCCAAACTGCCGGCCAGTGCCGCGGCGAGGTCGCTCAGGATATCAGCATGCAGATTGGTGGCGACGAGGGTGTCCAGCGAGGCGGGGCGGTTGACCATGCGCGCGGTGGTGGCGTCCACCAGTTCCTTGTCCCACTGCACATCGGGGAACTCTTTGCTGATCTGCACCGCGATCTCGTCCCACATCACCATGGCGTGGCGCTGGGCGTTGGACTTGGTGACCACGGTCAGCAGCTTGCGCGGACGGGATTGCGCCAGCTTGAATGCATAACGCATGATGCGCTCGACGCCGGCGCGCGTCATCATCGACACGTCGGTGGCCGCCTCGATCGGGTGGCCCTGGTGGACACGGCCGCCCACGCCGGAGTATTCGCCTTCCGAGTTCTCGCGCACGATGACCCAGTTCAGCTGCTCCGGCGTGCAGCGCTTGAGTGGTGCATCAATGCCGGGCAGGATGCGTGTCGGGCGCACGTTGGCGTATTGGTCGAAGCCCTGGCAGATTTTCAGGCGCAGGCCCCACAGCGTGATGTGGTCGGGAATATGCGGGTCGCCAGCCGAGCCGAACAGGATGGCGTCCTTGTCGCGCAGTTCGTCCAGGCCGTTCTCCGGCATCATGACGCCGTGCTGGCGGAACCAGTCGCCGCCCCAGCTGAACGTGGTGAATTCGAACTTGAAACTGTTTTGCGTGGCGGCCAGCGCCTGGAGCACCTGCTGGCCCGCAGGTACGACTTCCTTGCCGATGCCATCGCCCGGGATGCAGGCAATCTTGTAAATCTTCACGGAGTCGATCCTTGTATGGGTTGTAAATGGAAACGACTCTACCGCTTGCCCGATTCAATGGAAGCCGCTAGAGTTATGGCATTGTTTACTTTCATTCAACAATGTCCACACCCGTATCCGCCCCTTCCGAGATGGCCTTTTTCAGCCTGCTGGCGCGCTGCGGCAGCTTTTCGGCAGCGGCGCGCGAGTTGGACGTGACCACGCCGGCCGTCAGCAAGCGGCTGGCCCAGATGGAAGCGCGGCTCGGTGTGCAACTGCTCAACCGGACCACACGGCGTGTCGGCCTCACGCCCGAAGGTGAGACCTACCTTGCGCATGCGCGCCGCATCCTCTCCGACATCGACGACATGGAACAACTGGTCTCAAGTGCCGTAGCGGCGCCCAAGGGGCTGTTGCGCGTCAATGCCACGCTGGGCTTCGGGCGCAGCCACATCGCGCCGCTGATCTCGGGCTTTGTCAAACTCCATCCACAGGTGCAGGTCCAGTTGCAGTTGTCGGTCGATCCGCCGCCACTGAGTGAAGATTCCTTCGACGTGTGCGTGCGCTTCGGCGAGCCGCCCGATGCGCGCGTCGTGGCCAGGCGCATCGCACCCAACCGGCGCCTGCTTTGCGCTGCTCCGTCCTACCTGGCCAGGCACGGTACGCCCAAGGTGCCGCACGACCTTACCCGCCACGACTGCATCGGCATCCGCCAGGGCGATGAAGCCTACGGCACCTGGCGTTTGTCTTCGGGCAAGCGCACGGAAGCTGTCAAGGTGCGCGGCAACCTGAGCACCAACGACGGCGAGATCGCAGTGAACTGGGCGCTGGCCGGCCACGGCATCGTGATGCGCGCCGAGTGGGACATCGCCCGCTACCTGCGCAGCGGCAGGCTGAAGCAGGTACTGGAAAACTACCGTACACCGCCGGCCGATATCCATGCGGTGTACCCGCAGCGCCACCAGGTCTCGGCCCGTGTGCGTGCCTTCGTGGACTTTCTGGCGACCCACTTCGAAAAGTCGTCGATACGCGCTGCGGGCCTGGTGGCGGACTGGTAACGGCACAGGCCCTGCGCCGGCGATTACGGGGGCCTGGCGGCCGCCATGAACCATTGCCCGATCAGCGCACGCTCGGCCTCGGTGATGCCGGTGATGCCGGGCACGCCGATAGGGGCAGGTAAGGTGCGCGAGTTCGGCGGGCGTGAAGCCCCGCGCCTGCTCCCCTTTCCCCTCGCCTTCTCCGACTGCCCCTTGCAGCCGCTCGCGGGCCTTGGCAATCGCCTCGTATTCCAGATGGCCGCCTCGCGCGGAACGCAAGCCTGGGTTGATGCCACCTGCACCAGCACCGCCGGCTGACGGGCCAGTTGGATCAGGAAGGTCCATTGTGGTGGCTCACGTTGCGGGAAACCATTGGTGACGTATTGGCAGAATAAAGCAACGAAATATTGGGCAAAATAGCCGACGGTAGCTGACTCAACCAACCAAGCGGTTCAGACCAAAATACCTCCCTGGCATCAAGTGCATATATAGTTTGAACCCAGTGAGCACGAAGATAGCCTTAGCCACACAAAAAGCGAGACACGACATGCCTGACTCCACGCCCCGCCGCTTCTGGCTGCTGACACTGCTTTCTGCGGCCGCCGCTGCGGTGGTGAGCGCCTGCAAAACTGCACCCGGGCCGGCGACTGCCCAGCCGCAGACACCCGAAGCGTCGGCAGTGACAGGGCCCATCGCTGCCCGGCGCGGCTCGGCCCGAAGTTCAGCGGCGACCTCGCCCCGCGCCTACCGCCAAGATGGCGCCACCCACATTTACGGCCTTAATGCCGACCGCATTTACAAAGGCAAAATCCCGCCCCTGCTGTATGCCATTGGCGTGCTGAACGTAGAGATAGACCGGACGGGCCGTGTGACCCGTCTGGACTGGATGCGGGCGCCTCGCCATGCGCCTGAAGTCATCGCAGAAATTGAGCGGACCATTAAACAGGCTTCGCCGTTTCCAGCCCCCATTCGGCTGGGCAAGGTGGTGTACACCGACACCTGGCTATGGCACAAAAGCGGCCAGTTTCAGCTGGATACGTTGACCGAAGGGCAAAGCTGAATCGCCCCCACGCTTTTCACTTCGTGCATCGCACAGGCTGATGCAACCTTCAACTCCCGCGGTAAGTTGAAGCCGCCATCAGCAAAGTGATTGCCGATGCAGCCGCCGGTTCCGCAGGTATCACCGTCGAGATCAAGCGGTTGCTGTTGGCCCACTCGATGAAGCCGCTGCCCGGCAACAAGCCTTTGGTGGATGCCATCCAGAAACACGGTGACGCGCTCTTTGGCCAGAAGATTCCAGCCTTGGGCACGCCTCTTTACACCGATGTACGCCTCTAAGCTGAAGCCGGCATTCCCAGTGTGATCTACGGTGCCGGGCCGCGCACCGTGCTGGAGTCGCACGCCAAGCGCGCTGACGAACGGCTGGACTTGCAAGACCTGCGCCGCGCAACCAAAGTTATTGAGCGAACACTCAAGGACCTGGTGGCCTAAGCTGGCCGCTAAACGTCGACCGCTGCGCGACTTAAAGAAATCGCTCAAGCAGACGGCGCGAAGCGCGGTCCAGTGCCGCCATGTCGGGTACGCTGTACTGCACGCCCTGGCTGCCCGCGATCAACAGGGCGTTGCGCCCCAGGCGGCGTATGTCTTCTTCGCCCTTCAGCACAAAAGACGTATCGCCCCGGTCGGTTTTCACCGTCCAGACGCTGGGCGTACCAAACGTCGAAACGCTTTTAAGCTGCTTGATCTCAGGCACGAAGTCGCGCAGGGCCAACTCTTCCTGCAGTAGTACACGCACTGCGGGCGGCAAGGCCTGCAGCTGCTCAATCCAGGCCACCTCGTGGCCTTCGGTGCTGACCAGTGAAATGCCCTCATCGGGCGCTGCGACAGGAAAGGCCCGCACAGGCACCACGCCATCATGCTGCTCGCCATTCGCGCCGATAAACAGCAGCCGGCCAGAGGCCTGGCGCTCCAGCCGGAAAACCGGGGAAACGGTGGAGTCGGAATCGAAATTGGAGTTTGTCACGCGCATTCCTTCGCTCATGGGTTGCCAGAATGTTGAGCGGTGTGGGCCACCTGCGACGTGGCCAGGGCGATATGGCTCTCTTCGATTTCGCCATCAGGGCCTTCGCTGTCAACTTGCCGGGCCTGGGCTTCGTACAGCCGCCAGTAGGCCCCCTGCTTGGCCATGAGCTCATCATGCGGCCCGACCTCTACCACCTGCCCCCGGTCCATCACCACCAGCCGGTTGGCCTTGCGCAGTGTCGACAGGCGGTGGGCAATCGCAATGGTGGTGCGGCCCTGCACCAGGTTGTCGAGCGCGCGCTGGATTTCTTTTTCAGTTTCGGTGTCCACCGACGAGGTGGCCTCGTCCAGGATCAGGATGCGCGGGTCGATCAGCAAGGCGCGCGCAATCGAAATGCGTTGGCGCTCCCCGCCCGACAAGCCCTGGCCGCGCTCGCCCACCAGCGAGTCATAAGCCTGTGGCAGGCGCAGGATGAATTCATGCGCATGGGCAGCACGCGCCGCCGCCACAATCTCGGCGCGGCTGGCACCGGGTTTGCCGTAGGCGATGTTTTCCGCGATCGTGCCAAAAAACAGAAAAGGTTCCTGCAGCACCAGACCGATGTTGCGCCGATAGTCGGCCACGTTAAAACGCCGGATGTCGGTGCCGTCCACGCTGATGGCGCCGTCGCTCACATCGTAAAAGCGGCAGAGCAGGTTGACCAACGTGCTTTTGCCCGAGCCGCTGTGGCCCACCAGGCCGATCATCTCGCCGGGCTCAATCTGCAGGTCCAGGCCGCGAATGACGGAACGGTTGCCGTAGCGAAAACCCAAGCCTTTCATGTCGATGCGCCCCTGTAGCGCGTCGATCTTCACCGGCTGGGCCGGCTCGGGCACGTCGGACACATGGTCAAGAATGTCAAAAATCCGCTTGGCGCCGGAGGCCGCCTTCTGCGTAACAGAGACAATACGGCTCATGGAATCCAGCCGGCCATAGAAGCGGCCAATGTAGGCAATAAAGGCCGTCAGCACCCCCACCGTGATCTGCTGTTTGGACATCAACCAGATACCAAACGCCCACACCACCAGCAAGCCAATTTCCGTCAGCAGCGACACCGTGGGCGTGAACAGCGACCAAGTCTTGTTAATCTTGTCATTAGCCGCCAGGTTGTGCTGGTTGACTTCGCGAAAACGCTGGGCTTCGCGCTTTTCCTGGGCAAACGCCTTGACCACCCGGATGCCCGGAATCGTGTCGGCCAGCACATTGGTGACATCGGACCAGACGCGGTCGATTTTTTCAAAACCGGTGCGCAGCTTGTCACGCACCACATGGATCATCCAGCCGATAAACGGCAAAGGCAGCAGGGTCACCAGCGCCAGCCACGGGTTAATGGAAAACAGGATCGCAGCAGTCATGCCGATCATCAGCACATCGGTGGCAAAGTCCAGCGCGTGCAGTGACAAAAATACGCAGATGCGGTCGGTTTCCGAGCCAATCCGCGACATCAGGTCGCCGGTCCGCTTGCCGCCAAAGTAGTCGAGCGACAACTCCAGCAGATGGTCAAACGTGGCCGTCCGCAAATCGGCGCCTATGCGCTCGGACACCAGGGCCAGCAAATAGGTGCGCGCCCAGTTCAGCGCCCAGCCCAGCACCGCCGCGCCGAGCAGCGCACCCAGAATCAACCCAACCTTGCCGGGTTCGATCTGCCGGCCGTTCTGGAACGGAATCAGGATGTCGTCCATCAGTGGAATGGTCAGGTAGGGCGGCACCAGCGTCGCCGCTGTCGAGGCCAGCGTCAGCAAAAAGCCGGACAGCAACTGGTAGCGGTACGGGCGGGCAAAGCGCCACAGCCGCAGCAGCACCCAGGTCGAGGGCGGCGCGTGGACCTCGCGGGCGCAGGCGGGGCATTCATCGCTGTCCAGCGGCAGCGAAAAACCACACTCCGGGCACAAAGCGGCTTCATCGGCCAACCCGGACTCTGGGCCTAAGGTCGCTGATGCGCCGGATGCATCAGCCCGCGCCAAGGCTTGTTGCTGCGCAAACAGCCGCGCCAGACGCAGCGCCTGCACATTGGCACCCAGGGTAAACCGCCAGCTGGCAAGCCGCCTCGGTGTATCGCCATGTACATCATGCAGCTCCAGCGCTCCCACCCCGGCATGGTCAAAATGGCGCAGTTCCAGCCCTTGCGCCGGGGCACCGGCCACGTGCAGGGTAGGCCAGGTGGTCCAGTCGCCTTCAGGGTTGCTGGCCAGCAGGCGGCGGTCCGTCAGGGCCAGCAGGCCCTGGGCAAAACGAAGTTGCGGGTCCAAGTCAACCACCAGCGTGCACAAAACGTTCTCTTCGCTGATGAGTTGTGAACGCAGCCCTGCCAGCGCAGGGTCAGGGTCGGTATGGCTGGAATCGTCCACTGGGTGGTTATGTTGCATTGTGATTGTGAATTCTTGGAGTCCGGTACTTGGCGCGGCCTTCCCTTTCCTAGAGGCTGCAGATCCACCTTCAGGAGGGGCTTTGGAGCTGCGCGCAGTTTGGCCCGTAACAGGGATTTTCGCCGAAGCTGGCCCATTGCGGCTTTTGTTTAGCCATTCCCGCCTGCAAAAACGATTAAAGTTGCAACAATCTGCCCTTGGCAAGCTGCCGCCTCTTACAAGTAAAACCACATGCCAAGACAGGCAGAAGCTACACCAAAACCCGCTACCGGCAACCACCCGGCCCGGAATCGAAACGTTGCACCGGCAAAGCCGGTTGACCGGAAAATTTTGCAAAACATGAGCAAACAGGACGACATCAAGCTGCTGCGCATCAATTATCTGCGCGGTCCCAACATCTGGACCTACCGGGCCGTACTTGAAGTATGGCTTGACTTGGGAGGGCTGGAAGACTTTCCATCCAATCTGCTGCCCGGCTTCAATGACCGGCTGGTCGCCCTGCTTCCCGCCCTGCCCGAACACCACTGCGGCGTGGGTGAACATGGCGGCTTTCGGCAGCGCTTGCAGGAGGGCACTTGGGCGGGTCATGTACTCGAACATGTGGTGATCGAGCTGCTGAACCTTGCCGACATGCCCACCGGTTTTGGCCAGACCCGCAGTACCTCCCAGCGCGGCGTCTACCGCATGGTGTTTCGGGCCAGAGACGAGCAGGTGGCCCGCACCGCGCTGGCCGAGGGCCACCGGCTGCTAATGGCCGCTATCAACGCCGAGTTCTACGGCGCGGTAGACGTACAGGCTGCCGTCGAAAAAATCCGCGCCAAAGTGGACGACTGCTATCTCGGGCCCAGCACGGTCTCGATTGTGGCGGCCGCCACCGACCGGCGTATTCCCCACATCCGCCTGAACGACGGCAACCTGGTGCAACTGGGTTATGGCGCCAGCCAGCGCCGCATCTGGACAGCGGAGACCGACCTCACCAGCGCGATCGCAGAAGGCATTGCTCACGACAAGGATCTGACCAAAAGCCTGTTGGCCACCTGCGGCGTGCCGGTGCCTGAAGGCGAAATTGTCAACAGCGCACAGGATGCCTGGGCCGCCGCCCAGAACATTGGCTTGCCGGTGGTCGTCAAGCCTTCTGACGGCAACCACGGCCGCGGCGTGTCGCTGGACCTGAAAACACAGCAAGAAGTGGAAGCCGCTTTTGACGTGGCCAAGCGACATGGCACCGAGGTGATGGTCGAGCGCTTTGTGCGCGGCCATGAACACCGCCTGCTGGTGGTGGGCGGACGCGTAGTGGCGGCGGCTCGCGGAGAAGCCGCCTGGGTCACCGGCGACGGCACCTCCACGGTGGCGCAGCTGGTAGATGCCCAGCTCAACACCAACCCACGGCGAGGCCTGGGAGAGGACTTTCCACTAAGCCAGATCAAAACCGCAACGGACGGCGCCATCGTGCTGGATCTGCAGCGCCAGGGCTTGAGCCCCGATGCCATTCCGGCTGCGGGCCGCGAGGTGTTGATCCAGCGCAACGGCAATGTCGCCATCGACTGCACCGACGAAGTCCATCCTGACGTTGAGTACATCGTCTCGCTCGCCGCACGCGTGGTAGGCTTGGACGTTGCCGGCGTGGATGTGGTGGCGCAAGACATCTCGCGCCCACTGCATGCCCAAGGCGGAGCGATTGTGGAGGTCAACGCCGGCCCCGGCCTGCTGATGCACCTCAAGCCAGCCGAAGGGGCGCCCCGCCCGGTGGGACGCGCGATCTGCGACCACCTTTTTCCCCACACCGCCGACACTCCGGATCCTGGCCAGCACAGCTACGACGGCCGCATTCCCATCGTCGGCATCGCCGGATCAGGCGGCACCCAGCCCATTGCGCGCCTGGTTGCCTGGCTGCTGCACTTGTCGGGCCGCTACATCGGCCTGGCCTGTCGCGACGGCCTGTTTCTGGACCAGCGCTGCGTCGACACTACCGACTGCACCCATTGGGAAGCCGGCCAGCGCCTGCTGATCAACCGGGCCGTGCAGGCCGCCGTGTTTGAAAACGGCGCTGACACCATTCTGCGCAGCGGCTTGCCCTACGACCGCTGCCAGGTCGGTGTGGTCACCGACCTGGGCGGTGCATCCGACCTTGGTGAATTCGATATCACCGAAGACGATCAGATGTTCAAAGTCCTGCGCACGCAAGTGGACGCGGTACTGCCCGGCGGCGCCGCGGTTCTCAATGCCGACCATGCGCGCGTGGTGGAGATGCAATCACTATGTGACGGTGAAGTCATTTTCTACAGCACCAACCCCAACGCGGCTGCCATCGCGGCACACCGCGGCGAAAACGGCCGCGCCCTCTATGTGCGCCAGGATCAGGTGGTACTGGCCACCGGCACCACGGAAGCCTTTCTACCCGGCCTGGGAAAACTGGCAGCCTGGAGAGAACGACACGAACGTCTGGGACTTTCCGAAGAATCACTGTTGGCAGCCGTGGGCGCCGCATGGGCGCTAGCGATCCCGCTCGACCTGATAGGCGCGGGCATGGAAGCCTTTGAATCCACTGAAAAACCTGCCGGGAGGGCAGTCTGATGGAAGTGTCCCGCATCCGGGCCCTGCGCGGGCCCAACCTCTGGAGCCGCCACACGGCGCTGGAAGCCATCGTGGCCTGCACCGCAGCGGAATCTTCCGTCGACACCCTGCCCGGTTTCGAGCCGCGCCTGCGCGCGCTGTTTCCCGGCATGGGCGCGCTGCGCCAGACCGGCCACGCCGGCCCGGTTTCGCTGGCGCATGTGCTCGAAGCGGCTGCGCTTGAATTGCAGGCCGCAGCAGGCTGCCCCGTCACCTTCAGCCACACGGCGGTCACGGTCGAACAGGGCACTTACCAGGTCGTGGTGGAATACAGCGAAGAGGACGTGGGCCGGCTGGCGCTCGAACTGGCGCAGGCGCTGATTCACGCGGCCCTGAGTGACACCGCTTTTGATCTTGAAGGGGCCATTGCAAAGCTGCGCGACCTCGATGAAGACGAACGGCTCGGCCCCAGCACTGGGGCGATTGTCGATGCGGCGGTGGCGCGCGGCATTCCGTACCGGCGCCTCACCAAGGGCAGCTTGGTGCAGTTCGGCTGGGGTTCGCGCCAGCGGCGCATCCAGGCCGCTGAACTGGACGCCACCAGCGCCGTGGCCGAGTCCATTGCGCAGGACAAGGACCTCACCAAAAAGCTGCTGCGCGCAGCCGGCGTGCCGGTGCCCGTGGGCCGGCCGGTCACAAGCATCGGTGATGCCTGGGCCGTGGCACAGCACATCGGCATGCCGGTTGCGGTCAAGCCGCAAGGCGGCAACCAAGGCAAGGGCGTCACGGTCAACATCACCACCCGCGAGCACCTTGAGATCGCCTACCGTGCCGCGGCCGAGTATGGCGAGGTCATGGTCGAAAAGTTTTTGCCCGGCAGCGACTTCCGCCTGCTGGTGGTGGGCGACAAGCTGATCGCGGCCTCCCGGCGCGAGCCGCCGCAGGTGGTGGGCGACGGCCGGCACACGGTGCGCGAACTGGTCGACATCGTCAACCAGGATCCGCGGCGCGGCGAAGGCCACGCCACCTCGCTTACCAAAATCCGCTTTGACGAGATTGCCGTGGGCCGGCTCGACGTGCAGGGGCTCACGCCCGAATCGATTCCGGCCAAAGGGCGCCGCGTCATCCTGCGCAATAACGCCAACCTGAGCACCGGCGGCACCGCCACCGATGTAACCGACGATGTGCACCCTGCCGTGGCTGCCCGCGCCGTGGCGGCGGCACAAATGGTGGGCCTGCACATCTGCGGGGTCGACGTGATCTGCGAAAGCATGTTGCGGCCGCTCGAAGCACAGCACGGCGGCGTGGTTGAAGTCAATGCCGCGCCCGGCTTGCGCATGCATCTTTCCCCTTCCTACGGCAAGGGTCGTGCAGTAGGCGTGGCCATGATCAACGAGCTGTTCCAGGCGGGCGACAACGGCCGCGTGCCGGTGATTGCCGTGACTGGCACCAATGGCAAGACCACCACGACGCGCATGATTGCCCATCTACTGGCAGCGCACGGCCTGCGCACCGGCATGACCAACACCGACGGCGTCTACATCAATGGCCGCCAGACCGACAGCGGCGACTGCAGCGGGCCCAAAAGCGCCCGCAACGTCCTGATGCACCCCGACGTGGATGCTGCCGTATTTGAAGTGGCGCGCGGTGGCGTGCTGCGCGAAGGCCTGGGTTTTGACCGCTGCGAAGTGGCCGTGGTCACCAACATCGGCACCGGCGACCACCTGGGGCTGAACTACATCACCACTGTGGAAGACCTGGCCGTGCTCAAGCGCGTGATTGTGCAGAACGTGTCGCCCACCGGTTATGCGGTGCTCAACGCCGCAGACCCCATCACAGCAAGCATGGCCGCAAGCTGCCCCGGCAAAGTCATCTTTTTTGCGGCCGACCGCCACCATCCGCTCATGGCCACCCACCGTGCGCAGGGCAAGCGCACCGTGTATGTCGATGGCCCGATGCTGGTTGCCGCCGAGGGCGCCTGGGTGGAGCGCATTGCGCTGCATGGCATTCCGGTCACGCGGGGCGGCAGCATCGGCTTTCAGGTTGAAAACGTCATGGCCGCCGTGGCGGCTGCATGGGGCGTGGGTGTCAACTGGGACACGATCAAAAGCGGGCTGGGCAGCTTCGTCACCGACACGCACAACGCGCCGGGCCGCTTCAATGTGATGGACTACCGCGGCGCCACCGTGATTGCCGACTACGGCCACAACCCCGACGCCATGCGTGCCCTGGTGGCCGCCGTAGACGCCATGCCAGCACAACGCCGCAGCGTGGTCATCAGCGGTGCCGGTGACCGCCGTGACAGCGACATCCGCGACCAGACCGTCATTCTCGGCGCCGCGTTTGACGATGTCATTCTTTACCAGGACGCCGCCCAGCGCGGCCGCGCCGACGGGGAAGTAATGGCGCTGCTGCGCGAAGGACTGGCCGCCGCCAGCCGCACCCGCCACATCGATGAAATACGCGGTGAGTTTCTGGCCATTGACACGGCGCTGGCGCGCCTGCAGCCCGGCGACCTGTGCCTGATCCTGGTCGACCAGGTGCAGGAAGCGCTGGAGCATCTCGCGGCGCACGTGAAGGAAGCCAATCGGGATAGGGGCCGGTCAACGAAGACCGGACCCCTCCCACACCACTCGGCGTGCGGGTCCGCACCGGGCGGTTCGAGGAGTTGAGGTCAGCATAGGCGGGGAACGCCGAGGCGGTCGAAGTAGGCAATCGTGAGCACCCGGTTGAGCCCTTGGGCGCTGTTGCACCACCAGCTCCTGGTGGACGACGCAATTTGCGCCGCCATGTCGCGGCTGGCGCCGAGCTTTACCAGCTCCCGGAACGTCGTGGTGCCGCGGCACCATTGCTTCAGGTGAATGGCACGCAAGCGGTGACGCAGCCACGGGTCCAGCTCGCGCAGGGTGCTTGGAGTCTGTGTGAGCTGGAAGTAGGTCTTCCAACCCGGTATGAACTCCCGCAGAGCCTTGGCGATTTGATCCATACTGCGCCCAGTTTGCCGACGTGTGAGTTGCCTCACCCGCTGGCGGTATCGCTTGACGGCCGCTTCAGCCACGTCGCGCCGGACCTTCCCCGAAGGGGATATCCAGAAGCAGTAGCCGAGGAACTTGCGCCGCCACACCGGGGCCACCGCCGTCTTGGTCTCGTTGACCACGAGGTGCAGCTTGGCGTAGCAGCGTTTGAGTCCTGCCAGCACCCTTTGGCCCGCCGCCATGCTCTTGACGTACACGTTGCAGTCGTCGGCGTAGCGCACGAATTTGTGCCCTCGCCGTTCGAGTGCTCGGTCCACCTCGTCAAGCATGACGTTGGCCAGCAGGGGCGACAGGGGCCCGCCCTGGGGCGTGCCTTCGTGGCGCTCCGCGTGCAGCCCGCCATCCATAACACCGGCTTGAAGGTACCTGCGGATGAGCCGCAGCACCGCCTTGTGGGCAATGCGTTTGGCCAGCCGGTCCATCAGGACGTCGTGATTGACGCGGTCGAAGAATTTCTCCAAGTCCACGTCCACCACCACCGTGTCGCCTTCCTGCACATAGCCGTGCGCCTCCAATACGGCCCCATGCGCGCTGCGTCCGGGCCGAAACCCGTAGCTGTGCTCGCTGAAGGTGGAGTCGATCAGGGGTTGCAGCACTTGTAGCAGGGCCTGCTGGATCAGGCGATCCACTACCGTGGGAATGCTCAGCTCCCGTGACCCTCCGCCCGGTTTGGGTATGTCCACGCGGCGCACCGGACTGGGCCGGTATGTCCCGTCGAACACGCTTTGCCGGATGGCGGGCCACTGGCCTTTGAGGTACTCCCCGGTTTGCTCTACCGTGCGTCCATCGATGCCGGCGCTTCCCTTGTTGGCTTTGACGCGTTTCCACGCCGCAGCCATGTTCTGCTTTGCCAGCGCCTGCGCAAGCAGGTCTTGCCCCCAGCTCGTTTGATCATGCCGCGCCGGAACCTCTTCATCACGAGCAGCTTCACACCGGGCTTCCCCCATGCGCTTGCCCCTCGCCCCGCCTTAGCAGCGGGCTTCTGATGCCGTTCACTTCCAAGCGACATGTCGCGTCACTGTCCTTCTCTTTTGGCCCTTTGCCGGGTTGCCCCGGCTACTACGGCCTTTGCTGACTTCCCACTCCCGGTTTCCCGGTCGGCCTTTCAGCCATGAGGCGGGATCTCCCCAGGTAAGAACGCACTCCTTCACCCCACAATCGCCGCATTTACGTCGCCTCGCTTTGACCACAAGAGCTTTGCAGTTTCCTTGCCTGCTCGCCCTGCTTGGCGCCGCCTCAGATGCGGTTTGTGTTCCTCGACTCACGGTTTACGCTCCACGCTTCCTTCCCACACTCGGTTGCTCTCATGCAGTTGCGCTTCACTTCG
>DFWY01000155.1:0-1798 GCA_002381615.1 Polaromonas sp. UBA4122
CTATCCTGGAGTAGAGCACATCATCCGGCAACTGCACCCGAAATATCATCTTGCAATAATTTCCGATGGTCAGACCGCCTACGCAGTCCCAGAGCTAAATGCCGTGGGGCTATCTGGATATTTCGACCCGATCATAGTCTCGGGAGACTTCGGATACCGCAAGCCCGACGAACGCCTGTTCGCAGCAGCATTGACCGCCATGAAAATGGAGCCATCAGAGGTTCTGTATGTGGGCAACGACATGTATCGCGATGTTTATGGGGCACAGAAACTCGGGATGAAAACGGTCTTTTTCAAGTCAAACCAGGGGACGCAGGAAAAAGAGGGCGTAAAGCCCGACTATATTATTTACAATTTCCCTGAGTTGCTAAACGCCATCCGCTTCTTCGAGGACCGGTGACTCACGGGATTAACTATTTAAACCATTTCAGCGCATATGCGAAAAACTCTCCCGTACTGCTGAGGGTTATTCTTCCGCCTCAAGCTCCGGGGCCTGCGGGCTTTGTCGCCTGGTCTTGCGCCTTGAGCGCCTTCGCGCGTTCGCCGCGCGCGCGGTTCGAGTACCAGCCGACGTAGCGCACCAGAGATGCTCGTCCCACAGGGACTTCCTTCGGTCGTAGCTCACCAACCGTGCGTCGCGCTGCGCCGAACGTCATCGGCCAAGGCCGAGTTTTCTCATCGCTGCGGTCAGGGTCTGCCTGGTCTTGGCATAACCAGCCCAGGGATCTGCACCAGCTTCCAGCCGCTCGTGCGCATTGACGATCGTCCACTGCGCACCTCCAGTTAGCGAAGGAAGTTCTTTCCAAGAACAAGGCATTGAAACTCCCATTCCGGGCCGCGCACGCGCCGAAAATGCCGCAACTGTGCTCGCCCCGCGCCCGTTGCGCAGGTAATCGATGAACACCTTCCCCAGCCGGTTGCGAGGTCCGCTTTTTGATACAAAACGGGCGGGAACGACGATGGCGATGTGCTTGACGACCTGTTTCGAAAATTCTTTGACCGTTTCCCAGTTATCGCGCGACGTCAGAGGCACCACCACGTGCAGGCCCTTGCCGCCACTGGTCTTCAGAAAGCTCTGCAGTCCCAGCTCGTCCAGAAACGTACGGACGAGTTGGGCGGCTTCGAGCATCAGCGGCCACGCCAGCCCTTCGGCCGGGTCCAGATCGAAAGTCATCCGGTCCGGTTTTTCGATGCTTCGGGTTGTCGCGTTCCAGGTGTGGAATTCCACGACATTCATCTGCGCGGCGCCGATCAAGGCTTTGAGAGAGTCGATTTCCAGCAGAGGATGATGCTCAGGATCGAATGCCGGGTCCAGCTCCTTCAACCCTGGAATCTTTAGTGTGTCGCCGTGTTTCTGGAAGAATAACTGGTGCTGGATTCCTGCAGGCGCGCGCAACAGCGAAACCGGACGTCGCACCAGGTGCGGGAGGATACGCTTGGCCACTTGCGCATAATAATTCACCAGGTCGAGCTTGGTCAGGCCAGTGCTGGGGTCGATGATGCGGTCGGGATGGGTGATGCGCACGCCGCCGATTTCAGCCGGGCCCGCGGCCTTGCGTTTGCCAGGTGCGGGAGTGCCGTCGCGAGCCCTTGCGGCGGTGTCTGGCGCATCGGCTGCCGATTCCCGGGTAATCGCGGTCGCAGGCTTGTCGGTGCGCAGGCCGTGAAAGACAGCGTGGCGCACTTTCCCGTCATTGGTCCATTCGGCAAACGACACTTCGGCGACGAGCTTGGGTTTGACCCAATTGCCTTGCGCGTCCCTCGGTTTTTCGAATAGCGGTGTCTTGTCAACAGCGAG
>DFWY01000155.1:1846-5462 GCA_002381615.1 Polaromonas sp. UBA4122
ACGCGGCCCGCATAGCGCAACTTGCCTGCCTGGTCGTGAGTCCCCAGCAGCAAGGCGCCGATCCCGGTGCGCGTTCCCTGCGGCTCCGTGTATCCGACCACGACAAACTCCTGCCGCTGGGTGCACTTGAGCTTGATCCAGTTCGCCGACCTGCGGGACACATACGCTGAGTCCCTGCGTTTTCCGATGACGCCTTCGAGGCCCAGGCGGCAGGCGTGGTGCAGAACGTCGCAGCCCTTGGCCTTGAAATCCTCGCTGAATTTGATCTGCTCCGAAGATGATTCACGTAGCAGACTGGCAAGCAGCGCGCGACGTTCCGACAACCCGACCTCACGCAGGTCGAATCCTGCGTAGAATGGAAGATCGAAAACAAAATACTGAATCTGCTCCGTGCGCGCATCGTTAAATGCGTTTTGCAAGGCGCCGAAATCGGGAGTCCCGTTGTTTCCGAGCACGACTATCTCGCCATCCAGCCAGCCGGGAGAAAGTTTCAGTCCCTTGAGCGCCGCCGCGAGCCCGCGCAACTTCGCGGTCCAGTCGTGTCCGTTGCGGGTGAACAGACGCACATCGGCTTTGTCGATGCGGGCCAGGATACGGTACCCGTCGTACTTGATTTCATAGATCCAGTCGTCTTCCTCGGGAGCGCGGTCAACCAGCGTTGCCAACTGGGGGGAGAGCGTCAACGGGACGGCGGCACGTTTTGCTCCGACGAGTACGCCTGGAGCGATTGCAGTGCCTGCCTCGCGCGGTGTTCCGCGCGCTTTGGTTTGCCGCGCAGATTTGGCTGGCGCCTTCGGCAAGACGGCCTTCGCAGCCGCCGCTTTTTTCTTGCCAGCACGCTTGGAAACGCTTGCCGCAAGAACACTGTCGGGCAATGCGTCGACGACACTGAAGTCGGAGGCCGGCTTCGCCTCTGCATCGCGTTCCTTGATCAGCAACCAGGGCTCCTGGCGCGAGTCGGCATCGCTGCGCATTCTCACCAGCGTCCACCCACCCTTCAGTTTCTCGCCGTGGAGCTGAAACTTCAGTTTGCCGGCTCGATAACCCGCCCGCGGGTCGCCGACGGGCTCCCACGTACCGCGGTCCCAGATGATGACTGTACCCGCGCCATACTGCTTCGGTGGAATCACGCCTTCGAAGCCGGCGTAAGACAGCGGATGATCCTCAACCTGTACCGCCAGGCGCTTTTGCGTCGGGTCAAGGCTGGGTCCCTTGGGTATTGCCCAGCTTTTCAACGTACCATCCAGCTCCAGACGGAAGTCGTAATGCAGACTCCGTGCGGCATGCTTCTGGATTACAAAGGACAGGACGGATTTTTTCCTTGCAACGGCGCCCGCCGGTTCGGAGGTGAGAGCGAAATCCCGTTTTTTCTTGTACGCCAGGAGTGGATCGGTGGACGCCATTCACGTTTCCTTTTACACGTTCTGAACTTGTTCCTTCAAGCTGACCGGCGCCTGGACGCAGCCTTCGATTTTGACGTTTGTTTGGCGCCGTGGCTACCAGTGCTCCGCGTCTTACCCGCAGTGGAACTCTTTGTAGTCCCGCCACGCAAACTGCGTTGCAGCAATGCCGTCAGGTCGATGATGTCCGTGGTTCGGGTATTCCCCGGCTCGACTTCGGGCTGACTGACGAATTCGGTTTGCCCTGCCTTGGCCTTCTTTTTCACCAGCGCCATGACCTCCACTGCGAATTCGTCCTTGAACCGTTCAGGTTTCCACGGCGCCGACATGTCTTCGATAAGTTGCGTCGCCATCGAGAGCTCGGGCGTGGTCAACTTGGCGGACTTGGTTGCGGAAGACGGCAAATTGAGTTCATCGATGGATCGAATTTCGCTGGCCCAGCGCAGGAGGATCAAAACAAGCGCCGGCCCGTCTGGCATCAACGCAGCCAGATGCTGTTTGGTTTGAATCACCACTCGCGCAATACCCACGCGCTGCGACTTGACCAATGCCTCGCGCAGCAACGCGTAGACCTTGTCTCCTTTACCGATCGGGGCGAGATAGTAGGGTCGCTCAAAGAAGGCAAGAGGAATCTCCGCGGCTGACACAAAAGACTCGATCTCAATGGTCTGTGTGCTCTTGGGGAGAGCGGCCTTGATCTCGTCTTCGGTCAAGACCACGTAGTGCCCCTCGTCATAGGAAATTCCCTTGATGATGTTTTCCTTCTCGACCTCTTTTCCGGTTTTCTTGTTGACCCGTTTGTAGCCGATGGGGTTCATGGTCCGCTTGTCGAGCCAGTCGAAATCCAATCCGGATTCGCTCGTCGCGGAATGTAAAGCCACGGGAATGTGCACCAACCCGAAGCTGATCGCACCTTTCCAGATAACCCTGCTGGTTGACGTCTCCATCGTTGACTCCACGGCGTTAACAGGCTGCGGCAAGCGTGCCGAATGGCAAACGTATACGCGGAATAGGTTGGGTTGTCCGTGCGCTGGCGCACCAACGCTCATGCGGAAGCATTCTCCGCGTGACCGGCCGACAACTTTCTTGCCGGGTACAGCTCTACAGAACTTTTGATGGAGGGGGATCGGTACGCAAACGCACAGACTAGCCGGGGATCAACGTGTAATTGTCTCCACGTTGGCGCGTTGACTTCTCGATGCCGACGCTAGCGTCCCTCTCACATTTCTGCGCATGTTGCGCAGTCGCATTTGAGAGAACTCGGGCGGCTTCAGGTAACCACGCGACAATCAACTCATGAGGCCGGGAACGGCGAAGGAGAATGCAAATGACGGACGTAATCACGAAAAAGACAACGGGAGAAATCAAGAATAGGGAAGCTGCCCTTCGACGGCAGTGCGACCCCCAAAGCCGGGTTTGGCGAAGCCCTCCGGCTCGCCAAGGCTCAGGGCTCGAAGCGCGCGATTCTTCATGTCATCGACGAGTCCTCCCTGCTCAATTTTCCCGAGGCGGTCGTCAACTACGAACAACTGCTGGAAGGACTCACCGGTACGGCACGAAGCTGCTGGAAAAGTGCCGCGCCGAGGCGGCCCAGCAGGGCGTCCCGGTGGAAACGATGCTCGTAGAAAGCCATGGCGAGCGCGCGGCGACGTGATCACGCAGCAGGCGGAACGCTGGCGCACCGATCTCATCGGATGGGCACTCACGGACGGCGCGGCATCACCCGGCTCCTGCTGGGCAGCGATACCAAGACGGCGGTCCGCGCGAGTACCGCGGCGCATGAATGAAAATGCGCTTGCTTACGGTGATCGCGACTGCGGCTTTTGCGCTGGCTTGCGCGCCGATTGCTCACGCGCTCGAGGATGCCGGCCCGGATCTCGCCACTGAATTCGCTCGTGAGGTAAGCCCGCGGCTTGCGCTTCCCGCGGACGAGCAGCGCGGCTACGCCGAGTTGCTCAGGCGCACGCTGTCGAGCGAAGGCCTCTCCGCACTCAGCCCGCAGTACGTCGTGCTGGTGGACCGCAGCGCGTCCGTGCAGGCCGCTTTCATCTATCTCCTGGGCCCCGGGATCGATTGGGCATTCATCGGCGCCTCGCCCGTTTCCACCGGCAGGCCGGGTTCGGTCGATCACTTCCTGACGCCGCTGGGCGTTTTTCCGCATTCGTTGCAGAACATGGATTTCCGCGCCGAAGGCACCCTGAACAAGAACGGCATCC
>DFWY01000076.1 GCA_002381615.1 Polaromonas sp. UBA4122
GAGTACAACCGGCCAAACGTATACCTCTTTGTTCCAGCGATGCGTGCTGAACGTATTGCCAAGGCTTTCGATGCCGGGGCGCACGCCGTCATTGTCGATCTCGAAGACACAATGGACGCGCGACAAAACCTTAGAGTGGCGCCAACGAAGCGGCCATTCGATGGGATCATGAAGGTCGGGACGTACCTAAAAGGCGTAACAGATGTTTTGATTTGGAAGTGCTGCACATGAAACTGCATTGAGAGATTGGTCGTTTGCGACAAAAAATACGTTTGGTTAAGTCCTTCTTCTCCGGAGCAGGTCTGGATTTATAAAACGTTAGTTTTGCATGCAACGATCAGTAATGTAGGGGAACCGGGCCACGTTTAGCCGGCTGCTGAAATACCTATCAACGCCCTTACAGCGAAAAATTCTGACCGCGTAGAACGAGCTACAAGCAATTTTTTCGATGTCGGCAAGGGGGAGAGGCCCATTTTTTGAGACGATTTTTGGAGCTGAAACCAGTATTTCAGCAGCCTGTTAGGCGTCAATTTAATTGAAAAGGATGTTTTTCATCAACTCTCCGACCGTCCAACTCGCCGCGTTTGCCGCCAACTTGCGGTTTGACGCCATTCCCGGGACTGTAGTCCGAAAGACTGAATATCTGCTGGTCGACTGGCTTGGCTCGGCTGTGGCCGGACACGGTGCACGTGCGGTGGAAAGTATCACGCGCTTTGCGATGGCTATGGGAGCGCAGGTCGGCCCGTCTGAAGTGATCGTTAATCGGGCCCGTACAAGCCCGTACCTGGCCGCTATGGCCAACGCTGCCGCCTCGAATACCAGCGTGAGATTGGAGCAGCGCGCGGGGAGGTTTTGTCGCATTAGTGGAGTCGAGCCGAAAAGAGTTGCGCGGTCGGCCTGTTGCTCAAACAGCCAGGCTGTAGAACTGCTGTGCCGCGGACATGGTTTGGCCAACTGGGCAGTCCATCTGCCCCTTGCGAATCATGTGCATGGTTTCGATTCCGGCGATGATGATTCGTGCGCTCCAAAATGACTTGAAGCCCAGCATCGGTCGGGTGATCCGCTTGATGGCCCGGTGGTCCTGCTCGACGATGTTGTTGATGTATTTGTTCTGGCGCATCAGGATGTCGACGCAGGCTCGGCCTTGACGCTTTCTATGGCGGCCGTGTTGGCGCCGCTCTTGTCGATGGTGATCTTCTCTGGCACATCATGCAGGTTGATGGCACGTTCCAGAAACCGGCGGGCCGCAGCCAGACCGCGCTTGGCAGTGAGCAGAAAATCCACCGTGTCGCCGTCACGGTCGACGGCGCGGTAGAGATATTTCCACTGGCCCGACACTTTGATGTAGGTCTCGTCCATGCGCCAGTTTCGACCCACGGGGTGCTTGCGTCGGCGGAACACGGCAGCCAGAACCGGCAGCATCCTGATCGCCCAGCGGTGCACTGTGGCGTGATCCCAGAAAACACCGCGCTCCTGCATCATCTCCTCGATGTGGCGAAGGCTCAGGGGGTATGCCTCATACCAGCGCACGCAGGTCAGCATGACTTCCAGAGGATAGTGAAGCCGTTTCAGGACCTTGCGCAAGGTGCTGTCGATCAAACTTTTGCGGAAATCAAGCATGCTCCGGATTGTCGTTTATGCTTACTGCGATACAACCGGACCAGCACCATGAGCCGTTCGCAAGCTATTCAACAAGCACAATCTCAATTTGATTCGGGCGAGTTCCAGCAGACGCTGGCGCGTCGTGTTGCCATCCCCACCGAGAGCCAAAACCCCGAACGTGGCGCGGTGCTGACCAGCTACCTTGACACCGAGATGCGCCCCGCGTTTGAGGCGATGGGCTTTGACTGCCAGACGCTGACGCACCCCAAGGCGCGCGCACCCTTCCTGTTTGCCCAGCGCATAGAGGACCCGGCCCTGCCCACGGTGTTCGGCTACGGCCACGGCGATGTGATCCGCGGGCTGGAATCGGAGTGGAAGCCGGGCCTCTCGCCCTGGAGGCTGACGGAATCTGAGGGCCGCTGGTATGGCCGCGGCATTGCCGACAACAAGGCCCAGCATTCGGTCAACATGCAGGCCATGGCCAACGTGCTCAAGACGCGCGGCAAGCTCGGCTTCAACGCCAAGTACCTGATCGAAATGGGCGAGGAAACCGGCTCGCCCGGCCTGCGCGAGCTGTGTGAAGCCAACAAGACCCTTTTCAACGCCGACCTGCTAGTGGCCTCCGATGGCCCGCGCCTGCGCGCCGAGCGCCCCACGGTATTCCTCGGCTCGCGCGGCAGCATGAACTTTGACTTGACCATCGAAGCGCGCCAGGGCGGCCACCACTCGGGCAACTGGGGCGGGCTGATTTCCAATCCCGGCATTCAGCTCGCGCATGCGATTGCCAGCATCGTCTCGCCCACCGGCCAGATCCGCATTCCCGAATGGGTGCCCAAGGAGCTGCCGGACTCGGTGCGCCGTGCGCTGGCCGACTGCGAGGTCGATGGCGGTGCCGACGGCCCGACTATTGAGCCTTGGTGGGGCGAGCCCGGCTTGTCGCCGGCCGAACGCGTGTTTGGCTGGTGCTCGTTTGAAGTGCTGGCCTACAAGACCGGCAACCCGGACACCCCCGTCAACGCGATTCCGCCGCGCGCCTGGGCGCGGTGTCAACTGCGCTTCGTGGTGGGCCCCAACCCGGATGACTTTCTGCCCGCGCTGCGCCGCCATCTGGACCGGCAGGGCTTCCCGATGGTGAAGATCGCCGCCACGCGCGAAGAAATGTTCCACGCCACCCGAATTGACCCCGAGGATGCCTGGGTCCAATGGGCGGTGGCCTCCATCGCGCAAACCAGCGGAAAAAAGCCCGCGGTGCTGCCCAACCTCGGCGGTTCGCTGCCCAACGACATCTTTACCGACATACTGGGCCTGCGCACGGTGTGGGTACCGCACTCCTACCCCGGTTGCTCGCAACACGCGCCCAATGAACATCTGCCGCCGGCCCTCCTGCGTGAAGGGCTGAGCATCATGACCGGCCTGTATTGGGACATGGGCGCTGGCAACACGCCGCACAGTGTCTGATTTTGCAAAGATTAACGGAATTCTCGCCATGAACGCTCGCTATACCAGCTATTGCCAGGTTGCCGATCTGGCCGACTCCCAAGACTTCCTGACTCAAATCCGCCACCATCTATACCAAAACCCCGAGCTCTCCTTCAAGGAAATTGCCACATCAGAACTGGTGGCCAGCCTAACGCCGCACTGGTTTCCTGTTGCGCAGTACTTTCCCGCATCCCTTCAAGTCGAGTCGCAGCGCCTGTGAGCTATTGAAGACATGAGATACTTCGATCCGGCATCGCGCCGCGGTCCTGATCCTATATAACGAACACATTGGAGATTCATGAAGCTCTTGACAACCTTTGCGGCCACCTTGGTCGCGTCGCTGTGTGTGGTATCGAGCGCTTCAGCCCAGTCGAAGGATTGGTCGAGCATCAAGATCGCGACCGAAGGCGCCTACAAACCGTGGAATTTCACCGATCCCAGCGGCAAGCTGATCGGGTTCGAAATCGACCTGGCCGAAAACCTTTGCAAACGCATGAAAGCCAAATGCGAAATCGTTGCTCAGGCTTTTGACGGCGTGATTCCAGCCCTCAACGCCGGCAAGTTCGACGCCATCATGTCCGGCATGAATATCACCGACAAGCGCAAGGAGGCAATAGCCTTCACGCAGCCCTACGGTCGGACGCCTTCGACCTTTGCGGTGCTGAAATCGAACCCGCTCGCCAAACTGCCCGAGGCGGGAAAGGTCTATTCCCTCAGCGCCGATGGTGCTCCCGCGGCCGAGAAGTCGCTCAACGAGCTCAAGCTCTTGCTCAAGGGCAAGATCGTAGCAGTGCAGACGTCTACGGCACAGGCCAGTTTTATGGAAAAGTATTTTAAGGACGTGGTCGAAATCCGGCAATACAAGACGACCGAGCAGCATGACCTGGACCTGGCTGCTGGCCGAGTCGATGCCGTGTTCGCGTCGATGTCGTACCTCAAGGGCATGGTCGAATCCCCGGACAACAAAGACACGATGCTCTCAGGTCCGCGCTACGGCGGCGGAGCGCTCGGTTTTGGCGTTGCAGTCGGCCTGCGCAAGAACGACTCCGAGTTGCAGTCCAAGTTCGATGCGGCCGTCGGTGCGGCGGTGACTGACGGCACAGTGAAAACGATGTCGATGAAGTGGTTTGGTTTCGATATCACGCCGGTGCGATGAGACGGTCCGTTTACCACTCTGGCGTGCGCGCCGTGAGTGGGATTCCCGGTGTTCTGCACTGATCCCCATGCATACGGGCGGATTCCAAATGTTCCCTATGTGCTACCGGCTGCGTAGCATGCGAGCCAAATGGTCAGTTACGTTGAGTTGATGGGGTTCGGCCCGAAGGGCTGGGGCCTGCTACTGCTGCAAGCGGCGCTGATGACCGTCGCTGTTTCGTGCGTCGCGTTTGCCTTGGGTAGCCTGATTGGTAGCCTGATCGCGTGGGCCCGGATTGAAGGCAATCGGGCGCTCAACATTGCGGCCGATGCCTACACGACGGTGTTGCGCGGAATCCCCGACCTGTTGGTGATCTACCTTCTTTATTTCGGCGGCAGTACCGCGCTGACGGCGCTGGCTCATGCACTGGGAGCCAAGGGATTTGTCGGTGTCGACGCATTTGCCGCCGGCGCGATTGCGGTCGGCATCATCTCGGGCGCCTATCAGAGCGAAATCTACCGCGGCGCGTTCGGAGCAATCGCCAGCGGCGAACTCGAAGCGGCCCGCGCTGTGGGCATGCCGCGATGGCTGATGTTTCGTCGCATCATCGTTCCGCAGGCACTGCGCTTTGCGATACCTGGCCTGGGCAATGTCTGGCAGCTTGCGCTGAAGGAATCAGCGCTGATTTCCGTAGTGGGCCTGACCGAGATCTTGCGCCAGGCGCAGGTGGGTGCCGGGTCCACCCGCCAGCCCTTCGCCTTTTTCATTACCGCTGCGCTGCTCTATCTGATGCTCTCCGCCATCTCCGGTTGGGGTTTCCGGCGCGCGGAGTCGCTCGGAATGCGTGGCGTGCGCCGGAGCTGAAGCAATGGATATCGATTTTCTGGCGCAGACCCTCTTGCAGTTGCTCTCGGGCGTGCCACTACTCCTGCAACTGGCCTTCCTCTCGATTGCAGCGGGTGCCATCTTTGCCGCGCTGCTGGCGCTGATGCGTCTCTCGGGCAACCCCGCGCTCGACTACCCGGCACGGGGCTATGTGTTCGTGTTTCGCGGCACGCCATTGCTGGTGCAGATTTTTCTGATCTATTACGGCCTGGGCCAGTTTCCCGAGGTCCGTGAGAGTCTGGCATGGCCCTTGTTGCGCCAGCCTTACTGGTGTGCCCTGCTGGCGCTTACCCTCAACACCGCAGCCTATTCCAGCGAAATTATTCGCGGCGGCATATTGTCAGTGTCGTTCGGCCAGATCGAGGCAGCACGGGCCTGCGGGATGTCGCGCTGGCTGATTTTTCGCCGGATCATCGTGCCGCAAGGCTTGCGCGTCGCTTTGCCCGCCTACGGCAACGAAATCATTCTAATGACCCGCTCCACCGCGCTGGCCAGCGTGATCACGCTGATGGAGGTCACCGGGATCGCATCCAAGATCATTTCCGAGACTTTCCGGGCGGTCGAAGTATTCATCTGCGCGGGCCTGATCTACCTGGTTCTCAATTTCGCGATCTCGCGCGCCGTCGCGCTCCTTGAACGGCGGCTGTCGCCCCAGGCGCGTGAACTCTCCGACCCGACCCACCTGCCCGAGCCTGCCCGATGATATCCACCCCACTGACTCAGCCCGCCGTGCGTGTTCGCAACGTGGGAAAACGCTTTGGAAATCTTGAAGTGCTGAAAGGCATTTCGCTCGACGCCCACGAAGGCGACGTGATTTCGATCGTCGGCGCTAGCGGCTCCGGCAAGTCGACCTTGCTGCGTTGTATCAACATGCTGGAGATCCCCGATGAAGGCGAGGTCGTGGTTGCTGGCGAGACGATCGCGCTGCGCGCGGGACGTAGTGGCAGGCGCGAGGCGGTCGACCGCGCGCAGGTCGACCGCATGCGCATGCAACTCGCGATGGTGTTCCAAAATTTCAATCTCTGGACGCATATGACGGTGATCGAAAACGTGATCGAGGCACCGATTCACGTCCAGGGGCGTTCGCGCACCGAGGCGCTGCGCGAGGCCGAGGCGCTGCTGGACAAGGTCGGCATCGCCGACAAGCGCAACAGCTATCCCGCGCACCTCTCGGGAGGCCAGCAGCAGCGCGCCGCGATCGCCCGAGCGCTGGCGATGCATCCGCGCGTCATGCTGTTCGACGAGCCGACGTCGGCCCTGGACCCGGAACTCGTGGGCGAAGTACTGCGCGTGATGCGCACCCTCGCTGACGAAGGCCGCACCATGCTCGTCGTTACCCATGAGATGGCTTTTGCGCGCGAGGTGTCCAATCGGGTGATTTTTCTGAACCAGGGTGTGATCGAGGAAGATGGTCGGCCGGCCGACGTATTCGGTGCGCCGAAGTCCGATCGGCTCCGCCAGTTTCTGTCCAGCCAATTGCGCGCCGATATGGGGCCCTCGTGATGCCGCAGCGTCATCATTGCAGGGAACCTGGCGCTTAAAGTCGCGCCCGGCCCGTGAACTAGAACGTTAGACTTTTCAGAGAGAAGTTCAGCGGAATGGCAACCAATAAGAACCAACACTTTGTTCCGCGGTGCCATTTGCGACCATTTGAGCCGCTACTGCGTATTAGCACTGTTTCTGCCGATACGGATTTGACCAGGGGCGCCAGCTCCGACTTCCAAGCCTCACCAGTGGGCACCCAGGAGCCTGCGACGGCAGGCAGGTATGGAGCACACCAAGGAGAGGCTAGGCTGAACGACCGTTGCCGAGCGGGCAGTTTGAGACGGGCACTGGCTCTTGACGACCAGAAGCGGGTGCTCCCGGGTGGCAGCTTTCGGGAACAAGAAAAATTTTCACTGTGGAGGTTCCATAAAGCTGCCGTTCAATTGGCGGCGCCCCATCCACATTGCTGACGCTGGCGGCGGGGAAGTCTGAGACAGGTACGCAGCGTTATGCTGACCTTCGCCAATGCCCGCTTCTTGGATATCCAATTAGACAAGTTGTCTACGCCTTGGCATCACTTTGCATTTTGGGTCAGTTGATTGACACGATACCCTTTGGCGCATGTCGCCAGAGGGCGCATTGGGGATCGCTTCTCAGTACTCATGAGGTCCACGCCAGTGAAGCTTTGGCTGCGAACCGTATAAAAAATTAGAAACAGGAACGGGCATTACCTTACTTTAATGATTAGCTAAGGGTTTCTGCTGATAGTATTTCTTTATGCGTTTGTTAACGTATACATTAATGAATGCAATAACAAAGTCAATGAAACCTGACCTAGAGCGATCACTGGAAAAGCTTGGCACCCGCGGTCACGGCTTGGTTCGCCCCGAATGCGTACTGGCAACAGCATCTGGCGACTTCTACACCGCAGACTGGCGTGGTGGCATTGCGCACTTGCATGCCAATGGGGAGCAGTCGCTGTACATGGGTATTGCGCCAGACGGTATCGAACTGAAACCCAACGGAATAGCGTTGCTGCGCAACGGCGACTTCCTGCTCACACATCTTGGCAATGAAGAAGGCGGCGTGTACCGGCTTCAGCGCTCGGGGCAGGTGAGCCCTTGGTTGATGTCGGTCGATGGGGTCGATTTACCGCCGACGAACTTCGTGGTCGAGGATGGCCTGGGGCGGTTCTGGATTACGGTCAGTACACGCTTGAAGCCACGCTCGCTCGGCTATCGGCGCGAATGCAACGATGGCTTTATTGTGATGGTCGACCGGCAAGGTGCTCGCATCGTTGCCGACGGTCTGGGTTACACCAATGAAGTCGCGCTGCACCCGAACGGTCGCTGGCTTTACGTCAATGAGACTTTTTCCCGACGCCTGTCGCGTTTTGCGCTGCACCCGGACGGAACACTTGGGCCCAAAGAGGTGGTGGTCGAATTCGGTGCTGGAACATTTCCAGATGGATTGGCATTCGATGAAGATGGTGGTGTCTGGATTGTCAGCATCATCAGCAATCGACTGATTCGTGTTGCACCCGATGGCACGCCCACGATATGGCTGGAAGACTCTGACGCAGAGCATTTGGCCTGGGTAGAAGCAGCTTTCAGAGCGGGCGCATTGGATCGTCCCCATCTTGATGGCATCAAGAGTCGCGTGTTACGAAATATCTCAAGCATTGCGTTTTGTGGACCAGATCGGCGCAGCGCTGTGCTGGGATGTTTGCTTGCCGATCATCTGTTTACGCTACCCATGCCGGTGGCCGGTGTCGCGCCAACCCACTGGAACTATCCGACCCCATGAATACGCCAATAAGCAAAAAGAAGGATTCGATGGTCGGAGAGGCCTACACACAGATACGTCGACGCATTCTTGACGTGGTGTGGATGCCGGGCTACCAGGCAATGGAACAAGACGTTGCGCTTGCCCTGGGCATGAGCCGCACGCCGGTTCGCGAGGCGATGATCCGTTTGCAAAGAGAAGGTCTGGTAGATGTGGTGCCACGTCACGGGATGCGGGTTCTTCCGGTTTCTCCGACCGATATGCGTGAGATCTACCAGGTCCTTACGGCTCTTGAATGTATGGCCGCTGAATTGCTGGCGGCACGCAAGCCCAGTAGCGATGACCTGTTGCCGTTGGTCGCGGCGACGACTGCCATGGACGAGGCGCTCAAGGTCGACGACCTTGACGCTTGGGCGGTGGCTGATGAACGTTTTCATGCGTTGTTGGTAGATCTGTCCGGAAATCGGCAGCTTAAGGACACTGTGCTGAATTATTGGGACCGCGCCCACCGGGCTCGCATGTTCACGCTGCGGCTCCGACCCAAGCCGGTGAATTCGACCAAAGAGCATCTGCAAATGGTTGAGTGTCTGCGGGCCGGTGACGTTCAAGGCGCAGCCCAAGTAACCCGCGCGCATCGCGAGCGTGCAAATCGCGAGCTGGTGGCAATTTTCGAGCGCTACAAGCTGGCTCACATGTAAAAGAAAGTGTATTGAAATGAACCAAACAAACTATTCCATCGCTGTACTCCCGGGTGATGGGATCGGACCAGAGGTAATGGCCGCAACCCTCGAAGTGTTGAATGCACTTCAGAGCCGCATTGGCCGTCGCTTCACATTCACCGTGCATCCGGCTGGCGCACAGCACTACGTCGACAGCGGTGATGCACTGCCCAAGACCACACTGGATGCCTGTCGTGCTGCAGATGCGATCCTCTTTGGTGCCATGGGGCTTCCCCATGTACGTGCAAAAGATGGCACCGAGATCATTCCGCAACTCGACATCCGCTTTGCGTTGGACTTGTATGCGGGTGTACGTCCGATCCGGAGTTTTGCCGGGCTGCCAGGGCCATTGGCCGACGCACGCGCCGCGCAGATTGACCTGGTACTCGTGCGTGAAAACACGGAAGGGCTTTTCTACGCCCGCAACCGTGGCCGTATCGAAGGCGAGGGTGAGAACGAAGCCGCTTTTGACACCATGAAGATCACCCGCACTGGCACGGCCCGCGTATGTGACTTTGCGCTTAACCTGGCGCGCAGGCGCAAGGAGCAGGGCAAGCCCGGCCATGTCACCAGCGTTGACAAGGCCAACGTTTTTACCTCGATGGCCTTCTGGCGCAAGGTATTCGAGGAGCGCGCCAGCGCCTTCCCCGATCTAACCACCGACAGCGCCTACGTCGACGCCGTGGCCTTGAATCTCGTGCTGAAGCCGTGGGCGTATGACGTGCTGGTCACAGAAAACATGTTCGGTGACATTCTGTCTGACCTCATTGCAGCATTCGCCGGCGGCATGGGCATGGCGCCTTCGGCAGACATCGGTGACAAGTACGCGTTGTTCCAGCCCGCTCATGGAACTGCGCCGGACATCGCCGGCAAAGGCATCGCCAACCCAAGCGCCATGCTGCTGTCTGCAGTGATGATGCTGGACTGGTTGTCCGAAAAGCATGTAGATAGCGCGTTAGCCGATGGTGCCCGCGCCATCGAAATGGCGATGCAGCGGTCCTTTGCTGACGGTCGGGTTCGCCCAAGGGAATTTGGTGGTACGAGTAGCACAATCGACATCGTTCGCGCCGTAGTGGCGGAGCTGTGATATGAGTGCTCAAAGCCATACAACAGCGAAGGATCAAGGGGCTGACGGGGGTGACCGCGTTGCCATGATTGGTGCTGGCTACTGGGCACAGTTCCAGGTTGAGGGTTGGCGCGATGCAGGTGCGCCACTGGTCGCAATTGCCAACCGCCACCTGGTAAATGCAGAAGCATTGGCGCAGCGCTATGGCGTGCCCAAGTGCTACGCCGATGTAGCCACGATGCTCGATGCCGAGCGCCCCACGCTGGTGGACGTGGTGCTACCGCCGGTGGCGCAGGAATCGGCAGTCCGCGCGGCCATTGAGCGCGGCATTCCCACCATTTGCCAGAAGCCATTTGGTACGGACTTGAAGCAGGCCCAAGCCATGACGGAAATGGCCGAGGCAGCGGGCGTGCCGCTTGTCATTCACGAAAATTTCCGCTTCGCGCCGTGGTTTCGCGAATTGCGTCGACTCATAGACGATGGTTTCTTTGGCCGTTTACATGGCATTTCCTTTCGTTTGCGCCCCGGCGATGGTCAGGGCCCGCAGGCCTACCTGGACCGACAGCCCTATTTTCAGACCATGCCAGAGTTCCTGGTGCGCGAGACGGCAGTGCATTTCATTGACACCTTCCGTTTTTTGATGGGTGAGGTCGTCGCTGTCACTGCGCGGCTGCGTCGGCTCAATCCAGTGATTCTGGGCGAGGATGCTGGGATTTTGATCTTCGAATTTGGTGACGAACGCACCGGCCTGTTCGACGGTAACCGCCTGAACGAACATCCGGCAAAAAATATGCGCCGCACCATGGGTGAGATGTGGCTCGAAGGCGAGCGCGGCGTGATGCGTCTGGACGGCAACGCCCAGTTGTGGTGGATGCCACATCAGGGCGTGGAAGTTGAACATATTTATGACGACGGCGCCGGGCGTGGCGCCTTCGGCGGAGCCAGTACGGCGCTGCAGGCACATGTCCTGTCGCACCTACACCAGCGTACGCCACTGCAGAACAGTGCACGTGACTACTTAAGCAATCTGTATGTGCAAGCGGCCGTCTACCACTCGCATACCAGTGGCCGTCGCGTGATGATGGCAAGTTTCGACCCCCACCAACCTACATGAAGGAGATAAAGATGAAGACATTAAAAGTTTTGGCATTTGCTGTCGTTGCGGCAGCCTTTAGCTTGTCGGCGGCAGCGCAGACCGTACTAAGGTTAAGCCACACCGACCAACAAACAGGATCCCGTCAACAGGCTGCAGAACTGTTTGCCAAAAAAGTTGAAGAATTGACCCAGGGCCGCTACAAAGTTCAGGTTTTCTGCTGTAGCCAACTGGGAAACGACCCGAAAAACATCGAACAACTGGCCTTTGGAGGCGTTGACTTCACGGTGTCAGCCACGGGTTCCTACGCACCGCACATTCCGACGCTGAACTTGACCATGCTGCCGTACCTCGTTGACAATTTCGCGCAGGGGCAGGCCTTCTACGACCAATCGAAGTGGCTACAGAAACAGTTTGACAAGGCTCCGGCTAAGGGTTTCCGTTTCCTCTCAACCTGGGAAGCAGGTTTTCGGGACATGACCACCAAGTCGCCGTTGAACACACCAGCTGACGCCAAGGGGATGAAGTTGCGCACCTTCCCCAACGAGATGATGCGATGGACCTTGGAGTCGATGGGCTTCAATATCCAGATCATGCCTCTGCCTGAGGTCTACCTGGCCATTCAGCAGGGTGCAGTTCAGGGCCAGGAAAACCCAATCGACACGATCTACTCGAACAAGTTTTACGAGGTTGCACCATACGTCACCTTGACTCAACACGTGTACAGCCCCATTCCGCTTACGATCTCAGAGCGTACGTGGCAGAAGCTGTCACCAGCCGATCGCAAAGCGGTGACAGAGGCGGCGCAGATTTCTGCTGCGTTCAGTCGCAAGAGCGTTCAGGCGAACGAAGAAAAGCTGATCGCTGACATGGTATCTCATGGAGCCAAAATCAACCGACCAGCGCTCGCACCCTTCCGCGCTGCCGTGCAGCCCGTTTACGCCAAGGCTCGTGAAAAGTATGGTGCCGACGTTGACGCTGCGCTGGCCGATGCTGACGCCATTCGCAAGCAGGTGAAGTAGTGACTGCGCCTTCATCTGGCGCCCCCGCCAGAAATCAAAATCCAAGTTCGGCAAAGCGTGAACCGATGTTGCAGGGACCCATGCCAGGCCCTCTGGTGATAAGGCTGATCGGCCGCTTGATCGACTGGGCTGTGATTGCTATCGGTGCGGTGATGGTGGTGGTGGTGTTTGTTGACGTGCTGCTGCATCTCTTCGATCGCGACATGGCCTGGACCAATGAACTCGGCGAATTCCTGATGGTGTGGGTCTCGTTCCTAGGCGGTGCCGCGGCAACCCAGCGCGGTGGGCACATGAGTATCTCGGAATTTGTCAACAAGCTAAAGCCGCAAGCTAGGCAGCGGGCGGACTTCGTATTGCAGGTATTCAGCTTGGCTGTCGTCGGCTCACTTGTTTTCTATGGCTGGCGTCTGGTGAACGGAAACTGGGGTAACCAACTCACAGTGCTTGAATGGCCGATGGCATACCAGTACTTAGGTATGGCCGTTGGCAGCACTGCGATGGCTCTTTTTCTCGCGTTCGACCTGATACAGATCGCGCGCGGCGTCCCGCGTGAACTGCGTTACCCGAAAGAGGACTGATCAATGTTACCTCTGGTGTTGTTTGGCTCGTTCTTCGCTATCGCGTTGATGGGCGTTCCAATCCTGTTTGCGCTGCTTGCCGCAACCGTCGGAACGATTGTTGTGCTCGGCCTTCAGCATCCTATGGAGGTGGTCTACCTGTCGTTCATTTCGGGGGTCGAGCCGTTCATTCTTACTGCAGTGCCGATGTTCATACTTGCCGGAGCCTTGTTGGCAATGGGTGGTGTTGGTCGACGAATTGTCCACCTTGCGCGGGTGCTGCTGGGATGGCTGCCAGGCGGCTTGGGTGTTGTCACTGTTTTCAGCTGTATGATTTTTGGCGGCATCTCCGGGTCAGCCATTGCTGATACGGCGGCAATTGGCTCACTCATCATCCCGGCCATGCTCGAACGCGGCTATTCACGTGGTTTCGCGGCAGTCCTACTCAGCGTCGCTGGAACTCTGGCCCTGTTGATGCCACTATCAATCCCCTTCCTGGTATTCGCTTTCATATCAGGCGTATCGATGCGCACATTGTCGATGGCGGGTTTGGTGCCCGCAGTTGTGTTGGCATCGACCTTGATCGTTGTCTGTATTTGGCATGGAAAGAGAACCGGCTGCGACAAGGGCGACGAGCGCGCAACTCGCCGTGTAATTTTGGACGCTATCCTCGACTCTGGGCCAGCGCTTCTGATGCCTCTTATCATTATTGGGGGTGTCTGGAGTGGATTTTTCACTCCCAGTGAATCGGCTTCGTGCGCCGTTGTCTACGGCTTGATCATTTCAATCTACTATTACAAAGATCTGACGTGGAGGCAAATTCCCCAATTGATCCTAAAGGCCTTTATCACCAGCGCCGTTGTCTTGCTGGTCATCGGGGCAACTGGTGGCATGGGATGGCTGGTGACAGCTGAGCAGGTGGCATCCAGCATGGCTGAATGGGTGAGATCAGTAGCGACACAACAATGGGAATTTCTACTGTTGTTCAATGGTTCGATGCTACTACTTGGCATTTTCATTGAACCTTTGCCAGCCATGTTGCTATCCGCACCGCTGTTTTTGCCACTGGCGCAGTCATTCGGAGTAGACATGGTTCACTTTGGTGTCATCATGACAGCCAACCTGGCCATTGCCCTGGCGCACCCGCCGGTTGGCGCGACACTTTTCGTCTCGGCCAGGCTTGCGAACGCGACTATGGCAGACATTCTGCCCAATCTTTGGTCCCTTCTAGGCGCCGCGGTTGTCACTGTGTTGCTGATCACTTTTGTGCCCTCGATGACACATTGGCTTCCTGCGATTCTTCATTCATTGTAGAGATTAGGACGTTGCAATGGTTGTTCTTATTGTCGAGTTTCACGTCCAACTGGACTATGTCCAGGCCTTCGAGATGGCCGTCGCGGTCAACGCCCGAACCTCGCTCTCCGACGAGCCCGGTTGCCGCCAGTTCGATGTATGCCGCAACGCTTCCGATCCAACGCGCTTTATGCTTTATGAAGTCTATGATGACGATTTCGCGGTCCAGGCGCACCTGGAATCACAACATTTCCAGGAGATGAACGAGTACATTTCGGACTGGGTGGTGGGGAAAAATGTCTGGCGCTGCGAGCGTATTGCGTCATGAAGCTGGGATGCATTGCCGACGACTTTACCGGCGCCACGGACCTAGCCAACAACTTGGTACGCGCAGGTATGAGCACGGTGCAGGTCATTGGTGTGCCAGATACCACTGTGCCCGATGCCGACGCGGTGGTGGTCGCACTAAAGTCACGCACTTGTCCGGTCAAGCAGGCAGTGGCCGAGTCGGTGGCCGCTGCCCGTTGGCTTCGCCAGGGTGGCGACGTACCCATCTACTTCAAGGTCTGCTCCACCTTTGACTCGACACCGCAGGGCACATTGGCCCTGTGACCGAGGCGCTGATGGACGAGTTGCAGGCTACATTTACTGTCATCACGCCGGCTTTTCCAGAGAACGCGCGCACCGTATTTAAAGGCCATCTGTTCGTTGGTGACGTATTGTTGTCGCACAGCTCGATGCAGCACCATCCGCTGACACCGATGACCAATGCCAACTTGGTGCGGGTGATGGCTTTCAGCGCACGCTTCTGATCTCGGCGCTCCAGCTCTTGGCGCAGTCGGGTGCGGCTTCGGCAGAGGGTGTCATCTGCTTGGCGATCGAGGAGCCGGAACTCTTTCAGCACCCGATCCAGGCACAGACGTTCGCGAAGGTGCTGCGGTCGCTCGCCGAGGACGCCGCCAAGCGCATCCAAGTGACCTATGCGACTCACAGCCCCTACTTTCTCGAGGCGCGACATTTCGACCAAGTCAGGCGGTTGACGAGGTCGTCTGACGAGACTCCTGTTGTCACTGTCCACTTCGCCACGGTCGCCGAAGTGAAGACCAAGCTAATCGGAGTGCTGAGCGCCGATAAAGTTGATCGCCAGCTCGACGGCATTGTGGCGAATCAGCTTGCTGTGGCGCTCTTTGCGCATCGCGCTTTCCTCGTGGAAGGCACGACAGAGTCGTCCGTGTTCTGCGGCATCGGCGACAAAACCTATCTCGGCTCGCTTGAGGCTGCGGGCGTCTCCATCGTCCCTGTAGGAGGCAAGACATCGATTCCTCTCGCACACGCCATCCTGACGTCGATCGGTATCCCGGTCTATGCGCTCTTCGATGCGGATGGTGGGTTTGAAGCGCGTGCGAAGGCGAATCAGAAGCCGCAAAAAAAGATCGATGACGAGCGGAAGGGCCACATAGCAGCGAATCGCGCGGGGTTGAAGTACTTCGGTCGAACTGAAGAGGACTTTCCTTCCGCGACCGTCGCCGAAGAGGTCGCGATCTTTGAGGATCACCTTGAAGCGTTCCTGGCGGCAAACTGGCCCGAATGGATCATGGCCTGCAACGACGTCGCGGCTGCCGCAGGTATCAATCTCGCGAAGAATCAACTCGCGTACCGGACGGCAACACTCCAGGCCGAGGGAGCGGTGCCAGAGATGCTCATGCAAATCCTGGCCAAAGCGGAGGGTAAGTAGCCATGCATGAAATCATCTGCCCGCACTGCGGGAAAGCATTCAAGATCGACGAGGCCGGGTACGCGGACATCGTCAAGCACGTTCGCGACGGCGAGTTTGAGCAGCAGTTGCACGAGCGGCTTGAGCTGGCCGAGCAGGACAAGCGGAATGCCGTCGAACTCGCCCAAACCAAGGGCGCCAGCGAAATGCAGAAGGCTGCCGTAGCCAAGGACTCCGAGATACAGGAACTGAAGGCCAGGCTCGACGCCGGTGAGGTTGCGCGGAAGCTCGCCGTAACCGAGGCCTTAATCGCCGTGGGAAAAGAGCGAGACACATTCGCGAACGAACTTGAGCAGGCGAAGCGTGACAAGCAAGCCGCTTCCGAGCTAGCCGCGGCGAAGCTCTTGAACGAACTGCAGAAGGCCGCCGCGACGAAGGACTCGGAGATCCAGGGCTTGAAGGCCAAGCTCGACGCCACCGAGGTTGCGCAGAAGCTCATGACTATCGAGGCAGTCAGTTCGGTCGAGAAGGAGCGCGACGAACTGAAGAGCGGACTCGAGCGAGCGGAGCTTGAGAAGCAACTCGCCGAGAAGTCGCTAAAGGACAAGTACGAGACGCAGATCAAGGATCGCGATGACGCGATCGAGCGCCTTCGGGACATGAAGGCTCGCCTGTCGACCAAGATGGTTGGCGAAACCCTCGAGCAGCACTGCGAGACCGAATTCAACCGCATTCGAGCGATGGCGTTTCCGAGGGCGTATTTCGAGAAGGACAACGACGCGCGGACTGGCAGCAAGGGCGACTACATCTTTCGCGACTCGGATGAGATTGACACTGAGATCGTCTCGATCATGTTCGAAATGAAGAACGAGAGCGACCGTACAGCGACCAAGAACAGGAACGAGGACTTTCTGAAGGAGCTTGACAAGGATCGCACCGAGAAAGGGTGCGAGTATGCGGTGCTGGTCTCCCTGCTCGAGCCCGACAGTGAGCTCTACAACACCGGGATCGTCGACGTGTTTCACCGCCACCCGAAGATGTACATTGTCCGACCTCAGTTCTTTCTTCCAATCATCACGCTGCTGCGGAATGCAGCGATGAACTCGCTCAAGTACAAGTCGGAGCTTGCGCTTGTTAAGGCGCAGAACATCGACATCACGAACTTTGAAACAAACCTCGAGACATTCAAGACCGCATTCGCGCGGAACTACGACCTCGCATCCAATAGCTTCAAAAAGGCAATCGAGGAGATCGACAAGTCGATCGACCACCTGCAGAAAACGAAGGATGCCCTGCTCGGTACCGATCGGAACCTTCGTCTTGCAAACGACAAGGCGCAGGACGTGACGATCAAGAAGCTGACGCGGGGCAACCCCTGAGTGCCAAATGTGTGCGGGATATCTCGCTGCTCTTTGAATTTGATGCCAGCCAGGTCACGTGGATTGCCACGGCCAACAATGCGCTCATTCTGGACCAGCCCTTGCGCAGCCGCTTTCGGGAATTTCACATCATGCCGCCCACGGCATCCGAGTGCCTGGTGCTTGCTGAAGAAGTCATGCGCGCTGCCATCAAGTCGGTGGCGGTCAAAGGCTTCAAAACAGACGTGTCTCTGCGCCGTCATCTGGCGCATCTGCCAGCCCGGCAAATTTCGCAACTGACCCTGGAGGCGGTAGCAAACGCGGTCGCAGCCGGCAGAAAGGAGTTGAAACTGGACGACTTCCCGCGCTGGCTGTTCGATGATGATGACGCCACCGGAGAAAGCAGCACCACGCCTAACTACCTCCACTGAAAGGAAGGTGATCATGACCATGCTTAACGAGCGAACTCGCGCGTTGCGCTACGCTGCGTCTGGGAACTCCTGATGGAACTGCAATCGCCCTTCATCCATCGCACAAACGCGGTCAAGATCCTTTGCTTTTTACGAAGCGTCGAGTCGACATATCCCGCTGTGCGCAGGTGTTCAAGGAATGCTTCAATGTGACGTGCCGGCAGCCCTTCGGATACGCCGTCTGCGGTTGTGTCTATCGTCATGTGATTTCTCCTCGGCCAGCGTGATTGCCAGCCTGAAGAAATCATAGGAATTATGCCGACTCATAAACGCCACAGCTGCGCCTTCGCGCAAGTTGGACGCGGCATAATTTTGGAGTCGGCATTACCCTTGCGAGAATTCGATCCGCCCCTTTGTAGTCGGAAGACGCAACTGGTTGTTCTCGAACACCGTGGCCGGTGCCAACGCTAGCGCGAACCAGTACTCGCTGCTGCAGACCTGCAAGGTCAACGGGATCAACTCGTATCGCTATCTGCAAGCCTTGCTCGCTGCGCTGCCGCTCGCGCAGACCGCCGACGACTACGAGGCGCTGCTGCCTTGGAACATCGCGCTGCCGACCGAATAGGGTCGAGCGGCCGAGTCTCAAACGCCAATCACATCTGAGCCCGCGCCGCAAGGGACGCAGTTAATAGATCGCTTACTCCGTATCCCAATGTATGGGCCAATACCCAATGGTCATTTTCAGCTGTGTGAAAATTTTGTGGGCCAAAAGTGGGCCAGAAATGGGCCAAATTTGGGCCAAAAAGCAGAACGCCCACATGAAGTGGGCGTTTGCTACCAGCCTAGACGGCTTGGATGTTGGTTGCGCGGGCAAGATTTGAACTTACGACCTTTGGGTTATGAGCCCAACGAGCTACCAGACTGCTCCACCGCGCGATATATTAATATTATAACTTACTTTGCCTTGGCTGTGTCAGCTGTAGTGTCTTCCGACACTTCAGGACGGTCCACCAGTTCAACCAGCGCCATCGGCGCATTGTCGCCAACGCGGAAACCCATCTTCAGGATGCGGGTGTAGCCACCAGGACGAGCGTTGTAGCGCGGGCCCAGTTCGGCAAACAGCTTGACAACCATATCACGATCGCGCAGACGGTCAAATGCCAAGCGCTTGTTGGCCAGCGTGGGTTGTTTGCTGAGCGTGATCATCGGCTCTACCACGCGTCGCAACTCCTTGGCTTTAGGCAGCGTGGTTTTTATGACTTCATGCTGAAGCAGTGAATTCATCATGTTGCGCAACATGGCGAGGCGGTGCTCGCTTGTGCGGTTTAATTTACGTAGTCCGTGTCCATGTCGCATAGTGCTTCCTTTATTTAATATCGAGACAGCCGTATAAGGTACTGCCCGTGCACTATCTCATCCTAGATGAGATGTTTTTATAAATCAATTAACGCTTGTCGAGGCCTGCAGGAGGCCAACTTTCAAGTCGCATTCCAAGTGTCAGGCCGCGAGAGGCCAGCACTTCCTTGATCTCATTGAGAGATTTCCGTCCCAGATTTGGGGTCTTCAACAGCTCATTTTCGGTGCGCTGGATCAAATCGCCAATGTAGTAAATGTTTTCCGCCTTCAGGCAGTTCGCTGAGCGCACGGTGAGCTCGAGCTCATCGACAGGGCGCAGCAAAATTGGATCAAACTGCTGCGAGCTGCGCTGGACCGGCGCATCGAATGCGGCCAGCTCATTGCCTTCCAGCTGAGCGAACACAGCCAGCTGCTCGACCAAAATCTTGGCCGAAGCACGAACAGCATCTTCTGCGGTCACTGCGCCATTCGTTTCAATTTCGAGTACCAGCTTGTCCAGATCGGTGCGCTGTTCGACGCGGGCGCTTTCAACGACGTAGCTCACCCGCTTGACAGGAGAAAACGAGGCATCCAGCACAATGCGGCCAATCGACTTCGGTGACTCGTCACCGTAGCGGCGCAAGTTACCTGGTACATAACCGCGGCCATTTTCAACCTTGATTTGCATATCGATCTTGCCGCCGTGCGACAAGTTCACGATCACGTGCTCAGGGTTGATGATTTCCACATCGTGTGGCGTCTGGATATCGGCTGCGGTGACAGGACCTTCTCCGTCCTTGCGCAAGCTCAAGGTGACTTCATCGCGATTATGCAACTTGAAGACCACCCCCTTGAGGTTCAACAGAATGTTGACGACATCTTCCTGAACGCCGTCAATTGAAGAGTACTCGTGCAAAACGCCGGCGATGGTCACTTCAGTCGCAGCGTGACCGACCATGGATGACAGCAATACGCGGCGCAGCGCGTTGCCCAGCGTATGGCCATAGCCACGCTCAAAAGGCTCTAGGGTCACCTTGGCGCGATTGGCGCCAAGCTGCTCAACATTGATAGTTTTTGGTTTCAACAAATTAGTCTGCATGCAGTCTTCCTCTCAATACCCTCGGTTCGTTACACCGATAAGGCTGGCGAAGCACACCCTGGCGATACGGTGCCCCGTATCGCAGGAACGAAAATTAGCGTGAGTACAACTCGACGATCAACGATTCGTTGACATCGGCGGCGAACTCATCACGGTCAGGCACTTTCTTGAAGATGCCTTCGCCCTTGTCAGCATTCACATCCACCCATGCAGGCAGGCCCACTTGCTGTGCCAGCTGGAGAGCTTCGGTCACGCGAATCTGCTTTTTCGACTTTTCACGGACAGCAATCACATCACTGGTCTTGACCATGTAAGAAGGAATGTTGACGGAATTACCGTTCACAGTAATGGCCTTGTGGGACACCAGCTGACGTGCTTCGGCACGTGTAGAGCCAAAACCCATGCGGTAAACCACGTTGTCGAGTCGCGATTCCAGAATGAACAGCAGGTTAGCACCGGTATTGCCTTTGCGGCGATCAGCTTCTTCGAAATAGCGGCGGAATTGCTTTTCTAGAACGCCATACATGCGTTTGACTTTCTGCTTCTCACGCAGCTGCAGCCCAAAGTCAGACGTACGGGTACCGGAGGTACGGCCGTGCTGGCCTGGCTTGGAGTCAAATTTGGCCTTGTCGCTTATGGAACGACGTGCGCTCTTCAGAAAAAGGTCGGTGCCTTCACGGCGGGATAGTTTGGCCTTGGGGCCTAGATAACGTGCCACTTGAATGTCCTTTTGTCATCTGCTGCAATTACTGCAGGAGCCTTCGGTGTCAACCTAACGGCGGTGGGCTTGATTAAAAATGCAGATGCCTAGTCGATTGCAATGCAAGCAACCAGGCAAAATACAACGCTATTAAATACGTCGGCGCTTCTGGGGGCGGCAGCCGTTATGGGGAACAGGGGTAACGTCAGCGATCGAATTGATTCGAATGCCCAGCGCGCCCAGTGCCCGTACGGACGATTCACGTCCTGGACCAGGTCCCTTGATTTCAACATCAAGATTCTTGATGCCCTGCTCAATGGCAGCACGGCCAGCCACTTCTGAAGCGACCTGCGCTGCAAAAGGAGTCGACTTACGCGAGCCTTTAAAACCCTGCCCACCGGAAGAGGCCCATGACAACGCATTGCCTTGGCGATCCGTGATCGTGATGATCGTATTATTGAAAGAAGCGTGGACGTGGGCAATGCCATCCGCCACGTTCTTGCGTACTTTTTTGCGAACGCGCTGTGCGGCGTTATTGCTTGGTGATTTTGCCATGACGACCTCTCAATTATTTCTTCAAAGCTGCCGCAGCTTTACGCGGACCCTTGCGGGTGCGGGCATTGGTCCGTGTGCGCTGACCACGCACTGGCAGTCCACGACGATGACGGAATCCGCGATAGCAGCCAATGTCCATCAGGCGCTTGATGTTCATCGTGGTTTCACGACGCAAGTCACCCTCGATGGTGAACAGAGCAATCTGGTCACGGATTTTTTCCAGATCACCATCAGTCAGATCTTTGACCTTCTTCGCATAGGCGATATCACATGCTTCGCAAATTTTGCGAGCGCGCGTGCGACCTATGCCAAAAATTGCAGTCAAGCCGATTTCGGCGTGCTTCTGCGGCGGAATATTGATACCAGCGATACGAGCCATGTGCGTCCTCTAAATCTCTTGAAAATCAGCCTTGGCGCTGCTTGTGGCGTGGATCTGTGCAGATCACGCGTACAACGCCCTTGCGGCGGATGATTTTACAGTTGCGGCAAATTTTCTTGACCGAAGCTGAAACTCTCATTTTTTTCTCCTAAATTTTTACTCTGTGCTTACTTGGCACGGAAAACAATTCGTGCACGCGATAAATCGTAAGGTGTTAATTCAACCGTCACCTTGTCGCCAGGAAGAATGCGAATGTAATGCATGCGCATTTTCCCCGAGATGTGCCCCAGTACAATATGTCCATTTTCCAGCTTTACCCTGAAAGACGCATTGGGAAGGTTTTCTAAGACCTCACCCTGCATCTGAATCACATCGTCTTTAGACATTCCATCAACCACTCAGTCACGTCTTGAAATTCGCCTTCTTCAGCAACGACTCATACTGTTGCGACATCATGTAATTCTGTACTTGTGCCATGAAATCCATGGTGACCACCACAATAATCAGCAAGGATGTACCGCCAAAATAAAACGGCACGTTGTATTTCAAAATCAAAAACTCAGGTAACAAGCACACGAAGGTGATGTAAATCGCACCGGCCAGCGTCAACCGCACCAGAATCTTGTCGATATACCGCGCCGTCTGGTCGCCGGGACGTATTCCCGGAATGAACGCCCCGCTCTTTTTCAGGTTGTCTGCCGTTTCACGGCTGTTAAATACCAGCGCAGTGTAAAAGAAGCAGAAAAACACGATCGCACTTGCATAAAGCATCACATAAATAGGCTGACCCGGTGTCAGCGTGCTGGCGATGTCTTTCAGCCAACGCATGCTTTCACCCGTACTAAACCAGCCAACCACCGTAGCCGGCAACAAAATAATGGACGATGCGAAGATGGGAGGAATCACACCTGCCATGTTCAGCTTCAGCGGCAAGTGCGAAGACTGCCCACCATACACCTTGTTCCCCACCTGGCGACGAGCGTAATTCACAAGAATTTTGCGCTGCCCCCGCTCAACAAATACCACAAAGTATGTCACCAGCGCTACGACAGCGACGACTACGATGGCGATGAGGATGCTCATGGCGCCGGTACGCACCAGCTCAAGCAGCCCACCCATTGCATTTGGCAACCCTGCAGCAATACCTGCAAAAATCAGAATCGAGATGCCGTTACCCAAACCGCGCTCGGTAATCTGCTCACCCAGCCACATCAAAAACATCGTACCGGCTGTCAGGCTGAACACCGCCGTCATCCTGAAACCAAAACCAGGCACCAACACCAGGCCCGGAGAACTTTCAAGCGCTACAGCAATACCGATGGACTGGAACAAGGCCAGGGCCAGCGTTCCGTAGCGCGTGTACTGCGTGATCTTGCGACGGCCGCTTTCACCTTCTTTTTTCATCTGCTCAAATGTTGGAACAACATAAGTGAGCAACTGCATGATGATGGAGGCCGAGATGTAGGGCATGATACCCAAGGCAAATACCGTGAATCTCGACAAGGCACCACCGGAGAACATATTGAACAAATTCAATATGCCGCCCTGCTGGCCCTTGAACAGCTCTTTCAGGTGGCTAGGATCGATGCCCGGAACCGGAATGTGCGCACCGACACGGTAAACCACCAGCGCCAGCAGCAAAAACACAAGCCTGTTGCGCAGGTCACCGTACTTGCCGGTTTTTGCAATTTGAGCCGAGTTGGTTGCCACTGCTTGGTCCAGTCAAGTATTAAGCGACGGAGCCGCCAGCGGCTTCAATAATGGCCTTGGCACCTGCCGTAGCAGAAATGCCGTTCAGCTTGACTGCCTTGGACAGAGTCCCAGACTTAATGACCTTGACATTCTTGGCTAGCTGACCCACTAGGCCAGACTGCTTCAGCGTCAGAATATCTACTTCAGCCAAGTCAAGCTGCTCCAGTGCCGCGAGAGTGATCTCGGCATTAAACTTGAGCAGATGCGACTTGAAACCACGCTTGGGCAAGCGACGCTGCATAGGCATTTGACCGCCTTCGAAGCCTACTTTATGGTACCCGCCTGCACGGGACTTTTGTCCCTTGTGACCACGGCCGGCTGTTTTACCCAAGCCTGAACCAATACCGCGACCGACGCGTCGCTTGGCATGTTTTGCGCCTTGGCTAGGCTTGATTCCGTTCAATTCCATGTTGAGTCTCCGCTCAGATAACCTTGACCAGATAACTGATCTTGTTGATCATGCCGCGCACTGCGGGCGTGTCCTGCAATTCGCTGATGCTGTTGATGCCACGCAGACCCAGACCGCGCACAGTAGCGCGGTGTGATTCCTGTGTGCCAATCGGACTGCGAACCAGCTGGACTTTTACTTTGGTTTCTTTGGTCATTTCAATGCCCACCTTAGCCGAAGATTTCTTCGACTGATTTGCCACGCTTGGCCGCAATTTCGGAGACCGTCGTGGAGTTTTTAAGCGCATCCATTGTGGCGCGCACCATGTTGTAAGGGTTGCTCGAACCATGGCTCTTGGCCACGATGTCGGTAATACCCATTACTTCGAAGACAGCGCGCATAGGGCCGCCAGCAATGATGCCAGTTCCCTTCGGGGCCGGCGCCATCATGACGTTTGCTGCGCCGTGGTGGCCAAATACATTGTGGTGGAGCGTACCATTCTTCAACGACACCTTGGTCATGTTGCGGCGCGCTTCTTCCATGGCCTTTTGTACGGCTGCAGGCACTTCTTTTGACTTGCCCTTGCCCATGCCAACGCTGCCATCACCATCGCCAACCACTGTCAGTGCAGCGAAACCGAGAATACGGCCACCCTTCACCACTTTGGTCACGCGGTTGATCGCGATCATCTTTTCCTTCAGACCGTCGTCTGGAGCGTCGTTTTGTGATTTTGCTTGAAACTTAGCCATACTTAATTCCAGTCTGCTTAGAACTGCAAGCCAGCTTCGCGAGCCGCATCAGCCAGCGCTTTGACGCGGCCATGGTACGCAAAACCGGCGCGATCAAACGCCACTTTTTCCACACCTGCTGCTTTTGCCTTTTCGGCAATGCGCTTGCCAACGGCCTGCGCAGCAGCAACGTTTCCACCCTTACCCGAGGCGCCAATTTCCTTGCGCATTTCCACTTCTGCGGTGGATGCGGCGGCCAGGACTTTGGTGCCATCGCCAGAAATAACACTGGCGTAAATATGCAGATTGGTGCGATTCACGGTCAAACGGGCAACACCTTGCGTAGCGATGCGGATGCGAGTCTGACGTGAACGACGAAGACGCTGCTCTTTTTTGGTCAACATGATGCAGCTCCTTATTTCTTCTTGGTTTCTTTAATCGTGATTTTTTCATCCGAATAACGGATGCCCTTACCCTTGTAGGGCTCGGGAGGACGGACCGCGCGCACTTCAGCGGCAATCTGACCCACACGCTGACGGTCCGAACCCTTGATCACCACTTCGGTGGGCGTAGGTGTTTCGACCTTGATACCCGCCGGCATGTCCAGCACCACAGGATGGGAGTAACCGACCGTCAAATTCAGCTTGGCACCTTGCGCCTGAGCCTTGAAACCCACGCCGACCAGGTTGAGCTTTTTCTCAAACCCCTTGGTCACACCGGTCACCATGTTGTTCACGAGCTGACGCATGGTGCCACTCATGGCATTGGCTTCACGCGAGTCGTTGGCAGGCGCAAAAGTCAGCTTGCCGGCATCATTCTTGACGGTGACAAGTGCGTTTTGCGTCAGCGCCAGAGCGCCCAGGGCGCCCTTGACATTAATCTGGTCGTCTTTGATTGCCACGTCCACACCCTGAGGTATGGCAACCGGCATTTTTCCTACACGAGACATTTCAGTTTCTCCTCAATGCCGCCGTTAGGCCACGTAGCACAGCACTTCACCACCGATACCGGTAGCGCGCGCTTTGCGATCCGTCATGACACCCTGAGGCGTCGTGACAATTGCCACACCAAGGCCATTCATGACCTGCGGAATGGCGCCATGACCTTTGTACACACGCAGACCCGGGCGGCTGACGCGCTCAATGCGCTCAATCACGGGGCGACCTGCGTAATACTTCAGGGCGATTTCCAATTGGGGCTTGCCGTCGTTAGGCTTGACAGAGAAGCCATCAATATAGCCCTCATCTTTCAAAACCTGCGCAATGGCAATCTTGACTTTTGAAGACGGCACCTGCACAACAGCTTTTTCAACCATTTGTGCATTGCGAATGCGCGTCAGCATGTCGGCGATAGGATCACTCATACTCATTTGCGGTTCTCCTATTGCTTACCAGCTTGCCTTGGTGATACCAGGGATATCACCAGCAAAAGCCAATTCGCGAATCTTGGCGCGGGCCAAGCCGAATTGACGGAACGTACCGCGCGGGCGACCCGTGATCGCGCAACGGTTGCGCTGGCGAGTCGGATTGGCGTTGCGGGGCAACTTTTGCAACTCAAGACGGGCCAGTGCGCGCTCTTCATCGGAGCGCTTGGCGTCGTTGGACGTTGCCTTGAGTTCAGCGTGTTTTTTGGCGAACTTGGCCACGAGTTTATCGCGCTTCAGTTCACGTTGCAGTAAAGCTTGTTTTGCCATGTCCCGCCTCAGTTTTTGAACGGAAAACGGAAGGCGGTGAGGAGCGCTTTGCACTCTTCATCGGTCTTGGCCGTTGTGGTAATGCTGATATTGAGGCCGCGCAGGGCGTCGACCTTGTCGTACTCAATTTCAGGGAAAATGATCTGCTCTTTAACGCCGATGTTGTAGTTGCCGCGACCATCAAAGGCACGACCGGAAATACCGCGGAAGTCACGAACGCGCGGCAGGGCCACGGTCACAAAACGATCGAGGAACTCATACATCTTCACGCCGCGCAGCGTCACCATGCAGCCAATGGGCAGATCTTCACGGATTTTGAAACCGGCGATAGCCTTCCTGGCCTTGGTCACAACAGGCTTCTGACCGGCAATCTTGGTCATGTCGCCAACCGCGCTGTCCATGACCTTCTTGTCTGCAACCGCCTCGCTCACACCCATGTTGAGCGTGATTTTGGTAATGCGCGGCACCTGCATGGGCGAGGTGTAGCCGAATTTTTCAATCAGGCTAGGTGCGATTTTTTCGCGGTATTGATCTTGTAAGCGTGCCATGTTTATGCAGCCTTAATTTCGTCGCCGCTGGACTTGAAGACGCGCACTTTTTTGCCGTCAGCCAACAACTTGATACCCACACGATCCGCCTTGCTCGTTGCAGCATTGAAGATGGCCACATTGGACTGGTGAATCGGCATGCTTTTTTCAACAATGCCACCCGTGGTGCCCTTGAGCGGATTGGGCTTGGTGTGTTTCTTCACCAGGTTAATCCCATCCACCAGCACATAGCTGTCGTCTTTGCGCAGTGATATCTTGCCGCGCTTACCTTTGTCGCGCCCCGCGATCACGACGACTTCGTCGCCTTTGCGAATCTTATTCATGGCGTGTCCTTACAGAACTTCAGGAGCCAAAGACACGATCTTCATGAACTTTTCAGTGCGCAATTCACGCGTCACTGGTCCGAAGATGCGGGTACCAATAGGTTCCAGCTTGGCATTAAGCAACACTGCCGCATTGCCATCGAATTTGACGAGCGAGCCATCGCTACGGCGAATGCCTTTGGCGGTGCGAACGACCACAGCACTGTAAACCTCGCCTTTTTTGACGCGGCCACGCGGAGCGGCTTCTTTAATGCTCACCTTGATGAGGTCACCAACGCTGGCGTACCGGCGCTTGGATCCGCCCAGCACTTTGATGCACATCACGGATTTGGCACCCGTGTTGTCAGCAACATCGAGTTTGGATTGCGTTTGAATCATTTAAATTTAGTCCCAACTTGCACCAGAGGGTCGCTTGCTTTTTATGCAAACCATCAACCAGTCAGTCTTGGGCCCGTCGTCCACATCGCAAACCACTTGCAATGCTTCCGCTGGGCAGAATTCTTCGTTTTTGTAGCGAAGCTCACGATTATTACCAAAGCAGAAGGTAGTGTCAACAACTCTTTGTAAAAATATATCCATGGTGCGATAAAAAGACCCGAGGGCGAGCTGTAGGGGCCGAGGCCTAAGGATCCAGGCAACGACCGCCAAGCCACAGCGTCAATCGGCAGTTATCAACTAAATCGTGGCTTTATCCAGTAATGACGGTCGTAAGTAGCTATCAAAAAAGGAGCGTATAGCCGTCCCGCTTTCTGCCTTCATCCGACTGGCCCAGCTCCACCACACAGACTTATATGGATGCCTCCCGGA
>DFWY01000028.1 GCA_002381615.1 Polaromonas sp. UBA4122
GCGAACATGTCGCACGAGCTGCGGACGCCGCTCAACGCCATCATCGGCTTTGCCGAAGTCACGCGCGCCGGGCAAATCATCAACAACGCCACCTTCCAGCCGCTCATTGTCTTCAGCGTGGTCGCTGCCATCTACTTTGTGCTGTGCTGGCCTTTGTCTTTACTGGCCGCGCGCATGGAGCGCCGGCACGCCGCGGCGCTTGCACGCTGAGCCGCTTTAGTTTTTCACCCTGTCATTTTTCACCATAACTCACGGAGAATTAACCATGATCAAGCATCTGCAACGCCGCGTTTTCACAAGCACCGCCCTGGCCCTGGGCCTGGCCGCCACCCTGTCTGCGTGGGCTCCCGCCGCCAGCGCGCAGACAGTAGACAGCATCAAGAAAAAAGGCGAGCTGACCGTCGGCATGCTGGTCGACTTTCCGCCTTACGGCACCATGAACAGCAGCAACCAGCCTGACGGCTACGACGCCGATGTGGCCCGCCTGATGGCCAAGGACCTGGGCGTCAAGGTCAATCTGGTGCCCGTGACCGGCCCCAACCGCATTCCGTTTCTGCTGACCAACAAGGTTGACCTGCTGGTCGCTTCGCTGGCGATCACGCCAGAGCGCGCCAAGCAGGTGCAGTTCTCCAAGCCTTATGCCGCTGCCAGCATTGTTTTGTACGGCGACAAGAAGGCCAGCATCAAGGCGCCGGCTGACCTGAAAGGCAAACGCATCGGTGTGGCCCGCGCCAGCACACAAGACGTGGCCCTGACCGCCATTGCGCCTGAAGGCACCGAAATCCGCCGCTTTGACGACGACGCATCGGCGATGCAGGCCTTGATGTCCGGCCAGGTCGATGCCATCGGCTGCTCGACCACGGTGGCTGCACAAATCGACAAGCGCGCACCGGCCAACACCTACGAGAACAAGTTTTTGCTGCGACAGCAGGTGATGGCGGTGGCCATGCGCCCCGGCCAGCCCGAGATACTGAAAACCGTTAATGACTTCGTTGCCCGCAACACAGCCAACGGCGAGCTCAACAAGCTGTACCGCAAGTGGCTGGAGACCGACCTGCCGAAAATGCAATAAATCCACAACCTTGCCTTCATGACAGACACCATGCAATCCTCAAGCGCATTGCCAGCCGGCGCCGAGCCCATCATCCGCATCGAAGCGGTGGACAAATGGTTTGGCAAGTTCCAGGTGCTGACCCACATCAACCTGGACGTGCGGGCCGGGGAACGCATTGTGGTCTGCGGGCCTTCGGGCTCGGGCAAGTCCACGTTGATCCGCTGCATCAACCGGCTTGAGACCGTGCAAAAGGGCCGCATTGTGGTCGACGGTATCGACCTGACGGCCGGTGGCCGCAATGTGGATTCGGTGCGCCAGGAGGTGGGCATGGTGTTTCAGCAGTTCAACCTGTTTCCGCACCTGACGATTTTGCAGAACTGCACGCTGGCGCCCATGCGCTCGCGCGGCCTGAGCAAGACAGAAGCCGAAGCCGTCGCGATGAAGTTCCTCACGCGCGTGCGCATTCCCGAGCAGGCCCTCAAATACCCGAGCCAGCTCTCGGGTGGCCAGCAACAGCGCGTGGCGATTGCCCGCGCCTTGTGCATGACGCCAAAAATCATGCTGTTTGACGAACCCACTTCCGCGCTGGACCCTGAAATGGTCAAGGAAGTGCTGGACACCATGATCAGTCTGGCCGACGACGGCATGACCATGTTGTGCGTCACGCATGAAATGGGCTTTGCCCGCAGCGTGGCCGACCGCGTGATTTTCATGGCCGACGGCATGATCATCGAACAGGCACCGCCGCAGCAGTTCTTCAGCAACCCGCAAAATGAGAAGACCCGCAATTTCCTGGGGCAGATCCTGAACTCGCAACATGCGCACTGAAGTTTCCCGCCCCGCCACCGGCATTCACGCCGTGCCCCCCATCCTGATTTCCCTGTCTGCCTTTGGCGCAGCCGAAGTGCGGCGCCACGGGCAACTATGGTTTACCCAGCTCAGCCACGCCGCTGGCGCCGATGGCGTTGAAGTGCGCAGCGAACTGCTGGTCGATGCCGCTTGCGAACTCCCGACAATCGCCCAAGCCGTGGGCGCGGCCGGCAAAAGCGTGGTCTATTCCAGTGCCGAGGACCTCTGGGCCGCAGACGGCACGCTGAATGTTCCCGCGCTGGAACGCGCCCTGGCTGCCGCCAAAATCTTGGCGGCTCCCAGGCTGAAAATGGCCGTTGGCGGCTTTGGCCCGGCTTCCCACAGCACACTGGCCGCGCTGCAAGACCGCCTGCAGGCGGCCCAGACCGAGCTGCTAATCGAGAACGACCAGACCCCGGCTGCCGGCACGCTGGCGGCGCTGCAGGACTTTTTTCACACAGTCAATGCCCAGGGGATTTTTCTGGGCATGACCTTTGACATGGGCAACTGGCACTGGAGCGGTGAGTGCCCGCTGCAGGCCGCCGCCGCGCTGGCGCCTCAGGTACGTTACGTGCATTGCAAAGGTGTGCAGCGTCAGCCGCAGCGCTGGGTGGCCGTGCCGCTGGCCGAGTCCAGCGCACCCTGGCGTGCCGTGCTGCGCGCCCTGCCGGCGGATGTACCCTGGGCCATTGAATACCCGCTGGCGGGTGATGACCTGCTGGCAGTGACGCGCCAGGAAATTGACCAGCTGCGCGCCGTAGCCGCCAGCATGGCAAACCGCAACCGCATTCCTTCATAAACGAGAGCCCTACATGACCAGCGCCCTGGACGTTATTACTTTTGGCGAAGCCATGATGCTGCTGGTCGCCGACCGGCCCGGCCCGCTGGAGCAGGCCGAAGCTTTTCACAAGCGCACCGCAGGCGCCGAGACCAACGTGGCCATTGGCCTGGCGCGCCTGGGCCTGAAGGTGGGCTGGGCCAGCCGCCTGGGCACCGATTCGATGGGCCGCTATTTGCTGGCCGCCATGGCCAAGGAAGGCATCGACTGCTCGCGCGTGGTGTGCGACGCTTCGCAAAAAACCGGTTTCCAGTTCAAGGGCCGCGTCACCGACGGCAGTGACCCCCCGGTGGAATACCACCGCAAGGGCTCAGCCGCCAGCCACATGGACGCGGGCGATATTGACGAAGCCTGGCTGCTCTCAGCCCGGCACCTCCACGCCACCGGCGTGTTTGCCGCCATCTCGGCCACCACTTTGCCGGCCGCCCGCAAAACCATGGACCTGATGCGCGCCGCCGGCCGCAGCGTCTCGTTTGACCCCAACCTGCGCCCCACGCTGTGGGCCACGCCCGAGTTGATGCGCGCGTCCATCAACGACCTGGCCACGCGCGCCGACTGGGTGTTGCCCGGCCTGGAAGAAGGCCGATTTTTGACCGGCGAAACCACGCCCGAAGGCATTGCCCGCTTTTACCGCCAGCGCGGTGCCAAACTGGTTTTCGTCAAGCTGGGCAGCGAAGGCGCCTACTTTGACGGCGAAGCCGGTGCGGGCCATGTGCCGGGCTTTCCGGTGGCCGAAGTAATTGACACCGTGGGCGCCGGCGACGGTTTTGCGGTCGGCGTGATCAGCGCGCTGCTCGATGGCCTGAGCGTGCCCGAGGCCGTGAAGCGCGGCGCCTGGATTGGCGCGCGCGCCGTGCAGGTGCTGGGCGACAGCGAAGGCCTGCCCACCCGCGCCGAGCTCAACGAAGCAGGACTTTAAAAGATGGGCGCCAACACAAACACAGCACGAAAAAAGGTCCTGGTCTTCAGGGAACTGCCGCCCGACCAGCTGGGTCGCCTGCAAGCGCAGCACGACGTGACAGTGGCCAACCCGCGCGTGCCCGAGCAATTGCCCGCCTTTCACGTCGCACTGGCCACAGCCGAAGGCATGATCGGCTCCAGCTACCCCATCAATGAAGCCCTGCTGGCCAAGGCACCGCAGCTCAAGGTCATCTCCAGTGTGTCGGTGGGCGTCGACAACTACGCCCTGCCCGCCCTGGCGGCCCGCGGCATCATGCTGTGCCACACGCCCGGTGTACTGACCGAGACCACCGCAGACACCCTCTTTTCACTCATCATGGCCACGAACCGCCGTCTGGTCGAGCTGGCCAACCTGGTGCGCGAAGGCCGCTGGACGCGCAATATCGGCGAAGAACTGTTCGGCTGGGACGTGCATGGCAAAACGCTGGGAATTTTAGGCTTTGGCCGCATCGGCCAGGCGCTGGCGCGGCGTGCCGCCCTGGGCTTTGGCATGCCCGTGCTGTACCACAATCTCCGCCCGGTGGATCTGGCGAACGAACTGCCTGAATTGGTTGGCAAAGCCACCCACACATCGTTGGATGAGTTACTGAAACGCGCCGACATCGTCGCCGCCGTGCTGCCCTTGTCGAACGAAACCCGTGGCCTGATGGGCGCACGCGAGTTTGGCCTGATGAAACCCGGTGCCATTTTCATCAACGGCGCCCGCGGCGCCATCGTGCAGGAAGACGCCCTGCTGCATGCGCTAGACCATGGCACCCTGCGCGCCGCCGGGCTGGACGTGTTTGCCACCGAGCCCCTGCCCATGGACTCGCCCTTGCGCACGCACCCCAAAGTCACCGCGCTGCCGCATATCGGCTCAGCTACGTTTGAAACGCGTCATGCCATGGCGGTGCTGGCTACCACCAACTTGCTGCAGGCCTTGGCGGACGAGCGGCCGGCGGCGGCGTTTGATACGGCGGCGGTCTAGCTGCTCGGTTGCGCTAGAAATATCAGTCATTTCGACCTCTAGCCCTTACGCAACGGGCGCAATCCGCTATAAAATATATAGCATTAAATAACGGTTAGTCATTCTTCCCAGGCTTCGCCCATCGCCTGCGTCTGCTACAGCACCAGTTCCACCACAGCATTTCGGCTGTCCGGCGGGTATGTGTACTTGCGCAAGATGCACACAGCCATCAGGCGCAGTTTGGCGCGCAGGCTTTCGCGTTCTGACCCGTCCACGATCAGGTTCTGGCGCAGGTTTGCCGTCAGTTCATGGGCGATTTTCTTGAGGGTTTCGTTGGTCAGTTCGCGCATGGCCGATTCGTTGTTGGCCAGCGCGTTGCCACAAAGACAGATCACATTCATTCAAGATTACAACGCGACCCGAGATGAGCCCCCACGCTGGTCACTGCGTGTGCTGCGCGGCCCCCTCAGGAGCCATTTTTTTTGGGGGGGCGACCCGGCGGAAAAATATCCGGCTTAGTGACCTGGCTGGCGATAGCCATGCAGTCAACCCGTATAATTCCCGTTTACCACCTCAGCGAACTTGCGGTTCGTAACTGACATGACCAAATTTGTCTTCGTCACCGGCGGTGTGGTGTCTTCCCTGGGCAAGGGAATCGCCTCAGCCTCCTTAGCTGCGCTCCTTGAATCGCGAGGCCTCAAAGTCACTTTGATAAAGCTCGATCCCTACATCAATGTGGATCCGGGCACCATGTCGCCTTTCCAGCACGGCGAGGTATTTGTTACCGACGATGGGGCGGAAACCGACCTGGATTTGGGCCACTACGAGCGTTTCATCGAAACGCGCATGCGCAAGTCCAACAACTTCACCACCGGCCAGATTTACCAAAGCGTGCTCGAAAAAGAGCGCCGCGGCGACTATCTGGGAAAAACCGTGCAGGTGATCCCGCATGTCACCAACGAAATCCAGGACTTCATCAAGCGCGGTGCGCGCTATGAAACGCCTGAAGCCGTGGATGTGGCCATTGTTGAAATCGGCGGCACGGTCGGCGACATTGAATCCCTGCCCTTCCTTGAGGCCGTGCGCCAGATGAGCCTGCGCATGGGCCCCAACAACACCGCGTTCGTGCACCTGAGCTATGTACCGTGGATTGCAGCTGCGGGCGAGCTCAAAACCAAACCGACACAACACACGGCCAAGCAGTTGCGTGAAATCGGCATTCAGGCCGATGTATTGCTGTGCCGCGCAGACCGCCCTATTCCAGCGGAAGAGCGCGACAAAATCTCGCTGTTCTCCAACGTCCCCGAGTGGGGCGTCATTTCCATGTGGGATGTGGACACGATTTACAAAGTTCCCCGCATGCTGCACGAACAGGGACTGGACGGCCTGATCTGCGACAAGCTGCGCCTGAACACACCACCAGCCAATCTCAAGCGCTGGGATGACCTGGTCTATGAGATCGAGCACCCCAAGACCGAGGTCAGCATTGCCATGGTTGGCAAGTATGTGGACCTGAGCGACAGCTACAAGTCCCTCAATGAAGCCTTGCGTCATGCCGGCATGAAGAACCACGCCAAGGTTGTCATCGAGTATGTGGACTCCGAGACCATCACGCCCGAAAACGTGTCGCGCCTGTCTCAGTTTGACGGCATTCTGGTGCCTGGTGGCTTTGGGATACGCGGCGTCGAGGGCAAAATCTGCGCTGCCCGCTTTGCCCGTGAACACAAGATCCCCTACCTCGGCATCTGCCTGGGCATGCAGGTTGCCACGATTGAGTTTGCGCGCCACGTCGCGGGCCTCAAGGACGCCAACAGCACCGAGTTCGACCCGGCCAGCCCCCACCCGGTCATTGCACTCATCACCGAGTGGAAAGACGCGGACGGCACCATCAAGACGCGCGATGCCAAATCCGATCTGGGCGGCACCATGCGGCTGGGCGCGCAGAGCTCCGATGTCGCCAAAGGTACGCTCGCCCACAAAATTTACGGCGATGTGGTGACCGAACGCCACCGCCACCGCTATGAAGCCAACGTCAATTACCTTGATGTTTTGCGCAAATCAGGCCTGGTCATCTCGGCGCTGACGCAGCGCGAACACCTGACCGAGATTGTCGAGTTGCCGCAGGACGTTCACCCCTGGTTCATGGGGGTTCAATTTCACCCTGAATTCAAATCCACCCCCTGGGATGGCCATCCGCTGTTCAATGCCTACATCGCTGCGGCGATCGAGCACCGCGTTAGCGCAGGTCAGGCAGGCGAGGATCACAAGGCTGCCGCGAAACCTTTGAAAGTGGTGGCCTGACATGAGCGCCGCCGGACCGCTCCAAGGCGTGATAGCCCCCTTGGGGGGCAGCGCAGTACACAACGTGACAAGCGTGGGGGCAGTATGAAGCTGTGTGGATTTGACATCGGCCTGAACCAGCCCTTCTTCCTGATTGCCGGGCCCTGCGTGATTGAATCTGAGCAGTTGCAAATGGATACGGCAGGCACACTGAAAGAGATCACTTCAGCGCTTGGCATTCCGTTTATCTTCAAGAGCAGTTTTGACAAGGCCAACCGCTCGTCGGGCAGCACCTTTCGTGGCCCTGGCATGGAAAAAGGGCTGGAGATTTTGGCCAAGGTCAAGCGCGAGTTGAACTTGCCTGTACTGACTGACATTCACGACGAGTCGCAGATTGCGCAGGTGGCCAGCGTGGTGGACGTGTTGCAAACACCCGCATTTTTATGCCGTCAAACCGACTTTATCCGCGCCGTTGCTCAATCCGGCAAACCGGTCAATATTAAAAAAGGCCAGTTTCTGGCGCCGGGTGACATGAAAAATGTCATCGACAAAGCGCGGGCTGCGGCACGTGAAAAAGGCCTCAACGAAGACAACTTCATGGCCTGCGAGCGTGGTGCCAGTTTTGGCTACAACAACCTGGTGTCCGACATGCGCAGCTTGGCAATCATGCGCGAGACCAACGCACCCGTGGTGTTTGACGCCACGCACTCCGTGCAACTGCCCGGCGGCAATGGCACCAGCAGTGGTGGCCAGCGTGAAATGGTGCCGGTGTTGGCCCGTGCTGCGGTGGCCGTCGGCATTGCCGGCCTCTTCATGGAAACTCACCCTGATCCTGCCAAAGCCATGAGTGACGGCCCCAACGCCGTTCCGCTCAAACACATGAAAGCCCTGCTGGAAACGCTGCTCGAACTGGACCGCGTGACCAAAAAAAAAGGTTACCTCGAAGATCATTTTGGAGACTGAACCATGAGCCAGACCGTGCGCCGCGCCGGGCCGCCCCAAGCAAGCACAGCCCCCTCGGGGGGCAGCGCATTACGCGAAGCGACAAGCGTGGGGGCTCCATGAGCGGCTACATCATCGCCAACGTGACCGTCACCGACCCGGTGCAGTACGAGGACTACAAAAAATGGTCCAGCGCAGCCATGCAGGCACATGGCGCCGAGGTCTGTGTGCGCGGCGGCAAGGCCGAAGTGCTTGAAGGCGACTGGCAACCCGAGCGCCTGGTCGTTCTGAAGTTTCCGACGTTTGAAGCGGCCAAGGCATTTGATGCTTCACCCGAGTACGGCAAGGCCAGAGCTGCGCGGCAAGGTGCGGCGATCATGAAAATGATCGTGGTTGAAGGCGTTTGAGGCCTCCATACAGGTTCATGAACAGGCTTGAAAACAGATTTAAAGCAGGTTCAAGGTTTGAAATTTTTGATTTGAAAGAACATAAATGAGCGCAATTGTTGATATCGTCGGCCGCGAAATTCTCGACAGCCGTGGCAACCCTACCGTTGAATGCGACGTGCTGCTGGAGTCCGGTGTCATGGGCCGGGCATCGGTGCCCTCGGGCGCTTCCACCGGTTCGCGCGAAGCTATCGAATTGCGCGATGGCGACAAATCGCGTTACCTCGGCAAAGGCGTGCTCAAGGCCGTTGAACACATCAACACCGAAATCTCTGAAGCGGTGCTCGGCCTGGACGCCAGCGAACAAGCCTTTCTGGACCGCACTCTCATTGATCTGGACGGCACAGACAATAAATCGCGCCTGGGCGCCAACGCCACGCTGGCCGTCAGCATGGCCGTGGCGCGCGCAGCGGCTGAAGAAGCTGGCCTGCCCCTGTACCGCTACTTTGGAGGAAGCGGCGCCATGCAAATGCCCGTGCCCATGATGAACGTGGTCAACGGCGGCGCACACGCCAACAACAACCTAGACTTGCAGGAACTGATGATCATCCCGGTGGGCGCGCCGAGCTTTCGCGAAGCCCTGCGTTACGGTGCCGAAGTCTTTCATGCCCTGAAGAAAATCCTGCACGACAAGGGCATGAGCGTGGCCGTGGGTGACGAAGGCGGCTTTGCCCCCAACCTGCCCAGCCACGAAGCAGCCATTCAAATGATCCTGGAAGCGATTGACAAGGCCGGCTTTGTGGCCGGCGAGCAGATTGCACTGGGCCTGGATTGCGCAGCATCCGAGTTTTACAAAGACGGCAAATATGTGCTGGCCGGCGAAGGCCTGAGCTTGTCTGCCGAAGAGTGGACCAACATCCTGGCGACCTGGGTGGACAAGTACCCCATTATCAGCATCGAGGACGGCATGGCCGAAGGTGACTGGGATGGCTGGAAGCTGCTTACCGACCGCCTCGGCAAAAAGGTGCAGATTGTGGGCGACGACCTGTTCGTCACCAACACCAAAATCCTCAAGGAAGGCATCGACAAAGGCATTGCCAACTCAATCCTGATCAAGATCAACCAGATCGGAACCTTGACCGAAACCTTTGCCGCCATTGAAATGGCCAAGCGAGCCGGTTACACCGCCGTGATCTCGCACCGCTCGGGCGAAACCGAAGACTCCACGATTGCCGACATCGCGGTAGGTACCAATGCAGGCCAGATCAAGACCGGCTCGCTCTCCCGCTCTGACCGCATGGCCAAGTACAACCAGTTGCTGCGCATTGAAGAAGACCTGGGTGAGGTCGCGTCTTACCCCGGTCGCGCAGCGTTCTATAACCTGCGCTAACGACAACCGGTAGCCACGCCGCTTTGACCACCACGTGGGAAACCGTTTCATCCCTGCCGTCCTGATTGCGCTGCTGGTGCTATTCCATGCGCAGCTCTGGATTGGCCGGGGCAGCCTTCCCAGCGTGCGTGAGATGCAGCAACGGCTGGATGAGCAACTGGCAAAAAATGCGCAGGACCAAGCCAGCAACAACCAGTTGGCCGCCGAAGTCAGGGACCTCAAGGAAGGCCTGGAAATGGTCGAAGAAAAAGCCCGGGGTGAACTGGGCATGGTCAAGCCCAATGAAATCTTTGTGCAGATCAGCAAATAAGCAGTTTGCAGAGCGGGCTCAGTAGCCCGCCGTACCCGGCACCTCGGCAGCCAAGCCGATGACTGCACGTTTTATTGCAGCGTTGAAGTGGGCGGTTGCTGGCGGCTCTGGCTCGTGAAAATCTGCGCCGCATCCACTGGATCGAAATCGTACTGCGCGCCGCAAAACTCGCAACCGACCTCTACCTTGCCGCGCTCGGCAATGATGCTTTCAATCTCTGCCGCGCCCAGGCCGCGCAGCATGTTGCCCACGCGGTCGCGCGAGCAGCTGCAGGCAAAGCTAGGTGTCATAGCACCAAACCGCGTGATCGGCTCTTCCCAGAACAGACGGCGCAAAATCGTGTCCGCATCCAGGCTTAAAAGCTCTTCGCGTTTGAGCGTACCTGCCAGCATGGCGATACGTTTGTAATCTTCGTTGAGGCCGATCTGGTCTTCGTTGGCGTCCCGGTCAATCCTGCCCTCCAGATTGCCCTGCCCTTTCACAGGCAGCCGCTGAATCAGCAGGCCTGCCGCTACATTCCCATCGGCGGCCAGAATCAGCTTGGTGTCGAGCTGCTCACTTTGCAGCATGTAGTGCTCCAGCACCTCGCTCAGGTTTTCAATTTTTTCATGCTGGTCACCAAACAGTGGCACCACACCCTGATAGGGCTGCTGCCCAGGAAACTTGTCTTTCGGGTCCAGCGTGATGGCGCAACGCCCTTTGTTGTTCACATTGACCAGCTGACTCAACGAACAGCCAGCATCGACGCTACCCGTCACGGTCGCGGTCGCGCGCAGGCTCAGGTCGGGCTGCACTTCCGCCACGGCAAGCTTCACAGGGCCATCGCCAAAAATTTGCAGAATCAGCGCTCCATTGAACTTGATGTTGCTCTGCATCAGGGCGGCAGCAGCCGTCATTTCACCAAGCAGGTGCATGACCTCGACCGGATAAGCTCCTGCGGTTTGTCGGCGCTTGAGGATTTCCTGCCAGGCATCGGTCAGGCGCACGAGCAGGCCGCGCACCGGCAGGCCGTCAAAGAGGAATTTATGAAGTTCGGACATGGCGAAAAGTAAAAAGTAAGCGGCTGGGGCAGAAAAACGAAAGCCAGCCGTTCAGGCCAGCTTCTTGAACCCGGCCTTGTAGCGCCGAGCATTGTCTATATAGCGCTGGGTGCTCATTTTTAAACCTGTAATCTGTTCGGCAGAGAGTTGCCTGACCGCTTTGGCCGGGCTTCCCAGGATCATGGAGCCATCAGGAAACTCCTTACCTTCGGTCACCAACGAACCCGCGCCGACCAAACAGTTTTTACCAATTTTGGCGCCATTGAGCACCACCGCCTGAATGCCGATCAGTGAGCCGTCGCCTATGGTGCAGCCATGCAGCATGACCTGATGGCCTACGTTGACATTTTCACCAATGTTCAATGGCATGCCAGGGTCGGCGTGCAAAACACTGTTATCTTGAATGTTGGAGCCCTTGCCCACGGTAATGGTTTCCGTGTCGCCCCGGATCACCACCCCGAACCAGACGCTGCAGTCTTCAGCAAGTCGCACACGGCCAATGACCTGGGCGCTGTCAGCCACCCAGGCTGAGTCATGGATGGCAGGGGTCAAATCGTCCAGTTGGTAAATAGCCATGGCTGTCCTTGGTTAAATCGTCTCAGGTCTTGGAATGATCCTGGATTGTACGGATCCGCCTGGCCCTATCGTTGACAATTCAGCCATGACTGCCACGCCCCCACCCGCAGAACTGCGCCAGCTTGCCCTGCAGGCATTGCTGGAGCCAGATTCACAACAAAAAGTGCTTATAACCCTTTGTTTACGGGAGAAATCAGCTACCCTTTTGATAGCAACTGACGCTAATTTTAAAGCGCCAGCCGGTCTGCCAGGCTGCCCCGCGCGGCCAGAGTTGCGGTCGCACCTGGATGTGCCCAAGCGCTCCCCCTTCACCCCGGAAGGCCTGGCTGCGCTGCTCCACGCGCTAACCCACATCGAGTTCAATGCGATCAATCTGGCGCTGGATGCCGTCTGGCGCTTTGCCGGCATGCCACGTGCCTACTACCTGGACTGGCTGAAAGTGGCCGCTGAAGAAGCCCAGCACTTCAGTCTGCTCTGCGCCCACCTGCAAACCATGGGCTACGACTATGGCGACTTCCCCGCCCACACCGGCCTGTGGGACATGACGCAGAAAACCGAGGGCGACGTGCTGGCGCGCATGGCCCTGGTGCCGCGCACGCTGGAGGCGAGAGGACTGGATGCCACGCCGCCCCTGCAGGCCAAGCTGCGCAAGGTCGGCACGCTAGAGGCCTTGCGCGCGGTGGACATACTGGACATCATCTTGCGCGATGAAATCGGGCATGTCGCCACTGGCAACCACTGGTACCGCCATCTGTGCGCCCTGCGCGGGCTGGACCCGCTCGTCACTTATACCTTGCTGGCAAAACAGTATGGCGCGCCCCGTCTTAAAGGCCCGTTAAATCTGGCTGCACGCCGTGATGCAGGGTTTGACGAAGCCGAGTTGGCCTTGTTGAGTGCCAACGCCTGATAGATACATTTTGTAACAGTGAAGAAATTTGAAGAGCGCTAGACTGAACAGGCAGAAAAAAAAGATAGGTACCTAAGGGAGGTTGCGCATGATTCCGCACCTGATTCCAGACATTCCATCGCATATGCCGCGCCTGCCTGCGGACGTTGCCCTGCAACTGCCGCAAGGCCAGCGTCTGGGTGCGGCCAACGCCCTCGTCAAGCTGTCGTTTTCCAAGTGGTCGAGCATCGCCCGCCTCAAGGCTGGCCAGATCGGCGGTCTGGCCGAAGACTACGTCGAGGGCAAACTGCAGATTGAAGGCGCCATGCGCGATGTCATGCGCGCGGTGACCAAGCTGCTGCCGGGCAACCCGGTGGAAAACGATAGCGGCTGGTGGTCGGGCTGGCTGCATCTAGCCAAATCCATGGCAGCCCACACGCCAGCCAAAGACGCCGCGCAGGTGCAGTTTCACTACGACGTTTCAGATGCCTTCTATGCGCTGTGGCTGGACCCGCGCCGGGTTTATTCTTGCGCCTATTACCGAGACTTCAGCGATGCGTCGATGACGCTGGCGCGCGCCCAGGAAGCCAAGCTGGACCACATCTGCCGCAAGCTGATGCTGCAACCCGGCGAGCGCTTTCTGGATATCGGGGCGGGCTGGGGCGCGCTGCTGCTGTGGGCGGCCGAGCATTATGGCGTGGATGCCACCGGCATCACGCTGTCAAAAAACCAGCATACGCATGTGCAACAGCTGATTGACCAGAAAGACCTGGGGCAGCGCGTGCGCATCGAACTGCGCGACTACCGCGACATGCCCGAGGACCGCCCCTTCGACAAGATCTCATCGGTGGGCATGTTTGAGCATGTAGGGCACACGAACATGAGCACCTACTTCGAGAAAATCATGCGCCTGCTGGCTCCCGGCGGTTTGGTCTTGAACCACGGCATCACGGCTGGAGGGCTTGAAAACCGGCAGCTCGGCGCCGGCATGGGCGACTTCATTGAAAAATACATTTTCCCTGGAGGCGAACTGGTGCACGTCAGCGCCGTGCTGGAGCACCTGGCCCGCGCCGGGCTGGAGATGGTGGACACGGAGAACCTGCGTCCGCACTACGCCCGCACGCTCTGGGACTGGTCAGACGCGCTGGAATCGCGGCTGGATGAAGCGCGCCAGGTGCTGACCACGGACGACGGCCCCGAGCGCGCCGAAAAAACCCTGCGCGCCTACCGCTTGTATCTGGCCGGCAGCGCCATGAGTTTTGAGCAGGGCTGGATCTCGCTGCACCAGTTGCTGGCCACGCGGCCCTCGGGCGATGTGCATGACGCGCGGGTCGCACAGGTCAGGGGCGCCCAGTCGGTCTACCCCTTCAGCCGGGACTATATGTACCGCTGAATGTTGCAGTTCCAGGGCAGATCAACCCCGCGGATGGTGCTGCGCATGCAGCGCCTTCAGACGTTCCCGGGCCACATGGGTGTAAATCGTGGTGGTGGAAATATCGGCATGCCCCAGCAGCATCTGCACGGCGCGCAGATCGGCGCCGTGGTTCAGCAAATGGGTGGCAAACGCATGCCGCAAGGTATGCGGTGACAGCGGAGAAGTGATGCCAGCCAGACGCGCGTACTTCTTGACCAACATCCAGAACATCACCCGGCTCATGCCATGGCCGTGGCCGGTGACAAACAGGTCCTCGGTCTGCTGGCCGCCCAGAATGACGGGCCGCGCCTCGGCCAGATAACGCACGATCCATTCACGCGCCACCTGCCCAAAGGGCACCAGCCGCTCCTTGCTGCCCTTGCCCATGATGCGCAGCACGCCTTCATTCAAGCCCACGTGGAAAGTCTTGAGCCCGACCAGCTCACTGACGCGCAGGCCGCTGGCGTATATCATTTCCAGCATGGCGCGGTCGCGCTGCCCGAGCGCCGTATCTACGGAGGGGGCCGCCAGCAAAGACTCCACCTGCGCCTCGCTCATGACCTTGGGCACCCGCAAAGCCTGTTTGGCGGATTGAAGTTTCAGCGTCGGATCTGCAGCAATAAAGCGCTCGCGCAGCGCCCAGCGAAAGTAACGTTTGAACACCGTCAAGCGCCGGTTGGCCGACGTGGCCTTGGTGCTGGCATGCCTGATGGAAAAATAACTGTTGAGATCACTCTCGAGCGTGTCGTCGAGCTTGCGGCCGCCTTGGCTCTGGTCGCCCAGCCAGGTCGCGTAAAGCGACAGGTCGCGCCGGTAAGCCGCCAGCGTGTTTTTGGACAGCCCGTCTTCCAGCCACAAGGCGTCGACAAACCCATCAATGCTCGACTGGCTTTCTGCTTGCATGTTGTTGACGATAACAAAAAAACTTGCAAAGAAGCCGTTCCCGCATGCAAGGTCCTGCGGAGACGGCTTTAAGTTTGATCAAGTGGACGCTATGAATTACTCGAGCTTGAGCTTGGCTGACTCAACCACCTTTTTGTAAACCGCGTACTCGGCCTTGATCTGCTCCGCAAACTGCTCTGGCGTGTTGGCAACGACCAGCGAGCCGGTGTCTTCAATGCGCTTGCGGATCACCGGATCTTCCAGTGACTTTTTCACGCCGGCATTGACCTTGTCGACGACCACTTTCGGCAAACCCTTGGGGCCCACAATGCCGTAATACGCCATGCGGTTCACAGGCTCCAGCCCCACTTCCTTGAAGGTCGGCACATCGGGCAACATGGCCAGGCGCTGAGGCGCGGCGACCACGATAGGGATCAGGCGCTTTTGCTGGATGAAAGGCAGCGTGGAAGGCAGATTGTCAAACATAATGAGCACCTGGCCGGCCACCGTGTCGTTCAGTGCCGGGCCGGCGCCGCGGTAGGGAATGTGCGTGATGAACGTGCCGCTGAGGCTTTTGTACAACTCCATCTGCAGGTGGCCAATGCCGCCGGTGCCTGACGATGCGTAGGCATATTTGCCAGGGTTCTTCTTGAGTTCAGCCACGAACTCCTTGTAGTTCCTGGCCGGAAAACTGGGGTGCACCGCAATGATGTTGGGGGTCGCAGCGATATTGATGACGGGCGTGAAGTCCGTCAGCGGGTTGTACGGGATTTTGGGGTTGATGGCCGGGTTGGCCGCGGTGGTGGACACCGTCGCCATGCCCAGTGAATAGCCGTCGGGCACAGCCCGGGCAGTGTCAGCTGCACCGACCACGCCGCCGCCGCCGGCCCTGTTTTCAACGATGACGCTTTGGCCCAGTACCTTGCCCAGCGGATCGGCAATCACACGGGCCACGATGTCAGTCGTCCCGCCAGGCGCAAACGGGACTTGCAGCTTGACAACCTTATTGGGATAAGCCTGCGCCCAGGCAGAGCCTGCCGCGGCGGTCAACGCCAGCGCAGACAGGATAAAAAGATAACGACGTTGCATATTCAGATCCTTCGATAAAAACAGCTGCAATGGTAAACGCAAGATATGTTCCTGCACCTTGTGGATTGCGCGCAAGGGCAAACCCGAAAAGTTTGCGGTTATTCTTGGCCGGTGAATTACGCGCAGCTTCTTTTCCCCGACTTTTCCCTCATTGTTTGCGGTTACCTGATCTGCCGCTATACCGCACTCAACCGCACGGTCTGGGCACAGGTGGAAAGTCTGGTGTATTACTTTCTGTTTCCGGTGCTGCTGTTTCAGTCGATTGTCAAAAGCCCGCTGGATCTGGTGGCCGCATCCAGCTTCGTCAGTGCCGGCTTATTGCTGGGGCTGGCGGGAATAGGGCTGGCATACAGCCTGCCATACCTGCCCTGGTTGGGCCGGCATATCGACCGGCGCGGGCATGCGGCCAGCGCGCAGGTGGCCTTCCGCTTCAATTCCTTCATTGGCTTGGCCCTGGCCGACCGGCTGGCCGGCAGCCAGGGTCTGCTGTTGCTTGCGGTGTTGATTGGCGTTTGCGTGCCGCTCTTCAACGTGGCTGCGGTGTGGCCCATGGTCAGGCACGCACAGCGTGGCTTCCTGCGCGAGTTGGTGCGCAATCCGCTGATCCTGGCCACCGCCAGCGGACTGGCCGTCAACCTGTTGGGCTTTACCCTGCCGCTCTGGCTGGAACCCACCTTAACGCGCATTGGTGCAGCATCACTGGCACTTGGTTTGATGGCGGCAGGCGCCGGCATGCAGTTTGGCCATCTGTCGCAGGCCAAAATCCTGGCGGTCGCCGTGCTGTCGATTCGGCATTTGATTCTGCCCATCGTGGCCATGGGCCTGGCCAAGACATTTGGCCTGTCCGCTACGCAGAGCACCATACTGCTGGCGTTTTCCGCGCTTCCCACTGCCTCCAGTGCCTATGTGCTGGCGGCGCGCATGGGTTACAACGGCGGCTATGTCGCGGGCCTGGTGACTCTGTCGACGATGCTCGGGGTCGTGAGCTTGCCGTTTGCGCTGGGCGTGCTGCGGTAGCTTGGCGGCGCCTTGCAGGAGGGGGATAATCCGCCATTTTTCAGATGCTATAAATTCAATAGCTGCTAATGCCCGTCCTTATTGGGCTACAGGCCAATTTCATTGATGATTATTGAAGATCAATGAAAATCAATGAGGCTCATTGAGAAGGAGCCATCAGCATATATTCCCTGACCATCTCGCTCGGATGGTCCGCACCTACCCCGGAAGATGACTCTGATCTCTGCACACCTGCGACCCTGACCGCCCATTTACGGGAAAACCCTCTGCTTGCGGCGGCACCATAGGCACGCAATATCTGGTGCAGCTTGGTACCATCAGTCGATCGAAAAATTAAACTAGGCCAACCTTAGATTCCAAGTATTCCAACAACAGGAGATGACAATGAAATTCGGATTTTTTCGTGGATTGCTGGCGCTTGCCGGCGCAATCGTGATAACGGCATCGCCCGCTCAAGCGCAGCAGCAGTACATCAACGTTCTGACCGGCGGCACCAGCGGGGTGTATTACCCGCTGGGGGTGGCATTGTCACAGATTTACGGCAAGGCCATTCCAGCCGCCAAGGCGACGGTACAGGCGACCAAGGCTTCGGCTGAAAATCTGAACCTGTTGCAGGCGGGTCGCGGCGAAATCGGTTTTACGCTGGGCGATGCCTTGTCCGATGCCTGGAAAGGCGACGAAGAAGCCGGCTTCAAGGTGCCGCTGAAAAAGTTGCGTGGCATTGCAGCCATCTACCCCAATTACATCCAGATCGTCGCCAGCGCCGATTCCGGCATCAAGACGATCGCCGACCTCAAGGGCAAGCGACTGGCCGTGGGCGCACCGAAGTCCGGCACCGAAATCAATGCCCGCGCAGTGCTCAAAGGCGCCGGGCTGAGCTACAAGGACCTGAGCAAGGTCGAATACCTGCCGTTCGGCGAATCGGTTGAATTGATGAAGAACCGTCAGCTTGATGCCACCCTGATTTCGGCCGGTCTGGGCGTCGCCGCCCTGCGCGATTTATCCACTTCGGTAAAGATCGTCCTGGTCCCCGTGGGGCCGGACGTCATCGCCAAAATCGGCGACCCGGCCTACCAGGCCGGCATCATCCCGGCCCGGACCTATGAAGGACAGGACAAGGATGTGCCGACGGTAGCGATCCAGAATTTCCTCGTCACGCACGAAGGCTTGTCAACCGACACGGTCTACAAGCTGACCAAAAGCATGTGGGAAAACCTTGATCACCTGGCCGCCTCGCACGCCGCCGCCAAGGGCATGAAAAAGGAGAATGCGTTAAAGGGCATGCCGATCCCGTTGCATCCTGGTGCGGAAAAATACTACCGTGAAATCAATCTGATCAAATAACAAGTGCAATGCCCAGGTGACCACAATGACCGACCCTCTTCACCATACTCCCGGACAGCAGCCGGACGTCGAATTCCAGGAACACGGCGTCCAGCGTCACCTCGGCGGCAACGCGCTGAAACTGCTGATTGCCCTGGCACTGTGTTT
>DFWY01000029.1 GCA_002381615.1 Polaromonas sp. UBA4122
AAGCGCTTGGCCATAACGTCCCGCGGGTGTTCATGCTGGTGTTTGGCGGCGGGGCTGCGCTGGCGGGGCTGGCCGGTGTCATTGGTGGCAATGCGTTTGTCACCGAGCCCAGCATGGCGGCCGCAGTGGGTTCGGTCATTTTTGTGGTGGTGGTGGTCGGGGGCATGGGCTCCCTGGTCGGGGCTTTTCTGGCCTCCGTGCTGATTGGCGTCATCCAGACCTTCGCGGTGGCCGTTGACAGTTCCTTGATGGGTGCTGCCGCAATGCTTGGGGTGACGGTGACGCCAGAAACATTCGGCTACGCTGTACTGAAGCTCAAGATCAGCCAGATCGCGCCCATCCTGCCTTACCTGTTTCTGGTGCTGATGCTGACGTTCCGACCCAAGGGTCTTCTGGGTACCCGGGAGGGCTAACAGTGGCAGCCAAATACTACCAATTCAAGCCGCTCAACATCGGGCGCTTCATGATCTGGAGCCTTTTCGCTGTGCTGCTGGCGGTGGTGCCGCTTCTGTTCACCAGCAGCCTGAGCCAGACCATACTGTCGCAGATGGGCATAGCCATCATTGTCTGTCTGAGCTACAACATGCTGTTGGGGCAAGGGGGGATGCTGAGCTTTGGCCATGCAGTGTACTCAGGGCTTGGCTCATTTGCTGCCATTCATACCTTGAACCTCGTAAGTCGCGGACAAATTCCGCTTCCCGTCAGCCTTATCCCATTGGCAGGCGGCTTGGCCGGTATGCTGTTTGCCGTGCTCCTGGGTTGGGTGACTACAAAAAAATCAGCCACGACCTTTGCCATGATCACATTGGGCGTGGGTGAACTGGTCTGGGCCATGTCGCTGATGTTCCCCGAATTTTTTGGCGGGGAGGGCGGGATTACCGGCAATCGAGTCACTGGACCCAAGCCGCTGGGTATTACTTTTGGCCCGCAAATACAGCTGTACTACCTGATAGCGGTGTACACCTTTGTCTGTACCGCCTTGATGTTTGCTTTCACCCGCACGCCGCTTGGCCGCATGCTCAATGCCGTGCGCGACAACCCTGAGCGGGTTGAGTTTGTGGGCTATGACACCCAGAAAGTGCGCTACATCTCATTCGTGATTGCCGCTTTTTTCGCCGGTATCTCGGGTGGGCTTGCCGCATTGAACTTCGAGATTGTGACCTCCGAGGTGGTCAGCGGCTACCGCTCTGGCGCTTACCTGCTGTTTACCTTTTTGGGTGGTGCGACCTTCTTCTTTGGCCCCATTATTGGTGCGGTTCTCATGGTGCTGGCGTTTGTGCTGCTAAGCGAGTTCACCAAAGCCTGGCTCTTGTACCTTGGGCTGGTGTTTCTATTCATGGTCATGTTTGCGCCCGGTGGCTTTGCCAGCCTGATCATGATGAACGTGCGTGTGGCTGCGTTCGGCAAGCTCAAGCCGCTTTGGCGCAATTACCTGGCCTTGTTTGTCACCGGATTCATTGCCTTCGCCGGTGCGGCCTCCATGATCGAGATGGTCTACCACCTTCAACTGGGTGCCGCGCTGGGTTCCCAGCTGACCTTCATGGGCATGCAGCTCAACACAGCCTCCGCTGGCAGTTGGGGTGCGGCTGCTGCGGTGATGCTGGTAGCCCTTGGATTCTTCGAACTCGCACGGCGCCGGTTTGCCCTGAAATGGGGCGATATTCAGGAGTCCATAGAAAAGGAAATCAAACGGCGGGAGGCCTTGTGAGCGCAGCACAACACTACGCGCTGGAACTGAAAGGCCTTCGCAAAAATTTTGGAAAAACGGAAATCATTCGCGGCGTCAATCTGGCGGTCCAGCAGGGCGAGCGGGTGGCGATCATTGGGCCCAACGGCGCGGGCAAATCCACGCTATTTAACCTGATCAGCGGACGCTTTGAGCCCAGCGGCGGGGAAGTTCTGCTCAATGGCCAGTGCATCAACGGCAAAAGGCCGTTTGAAATCAACCGGCTCGGCCTGTCGCGAAGTTTCCAGCTCACCAATATTTTCCCCAAGCTCAGCGTGTTTGAAAATCTGCGCTGTGGCGTGCTCTGGAGCCTGGGCTACAAATACACTTTCCTCAAGTTTCTCGCGGATCTGGATGACGCCAACGAACGCGCTGAAGCCTTGATGACCATGATCAAGCTCGACAAAAAGCGGGATGTGCTGGCGACCAACCTGACCTATGCCGAACAGCGTGCCCTGGAAATCGGCATCACCATCGCTGGCGGCGCCAACGTGATCCTGCTGGACGAGCCCACCGCGGGCATGAGCCGCTCGGAGACCAGTCGTTTCATCAGCCTGATCAAGGAAGTCACCGTGGGCAAGACACTGCTGACGGTAGAGCATGACATGGGCGTGGTTTTTGGCCTTGCAGACAAGATTGCCGTGTTGGTTTACGGCGAAATTATTGCTTACGACACGCCCGAAGCCGTGCGCGCTGACCAGCGTGTGCAGGAGGCTTATCTGGGCTCTTCCGTGGCGGACCAGCAGGCCGGAAAACACTGACTATGTTGAACGTCAAAAATCTCCACGCCTTCTATGGCAAAAGCCATGTCCTGCATGGCGTTTCGTTTGAGGTGCTGCCCGGCGAAATTGTCGCTTTACTGGGTCGCAATGGCTCGGGTCGCTCGACCACTGCCAAAGCCATCATGGGACTGGTCGATTGCCAAGGCTTTATCGGCTGGAAAACCGATAAATTTGACGGGGACATTGTGGGAAAAAAGGCCTACCAGATTGCCCATCTCGGCATTGGCTACGTGCCTGAAAACCGTGACATCTTTCCTAAACTGACGGTGCATCAAAATCTGCTGCTGGGGCAAAAGGGCTCTGGCAAAGGGTCACGCTGGTCCTTCAGTGACATGTACACCCTGTTTCCGCGGCTGCTGGAGCGCCAGCACACCGAAGCCGGGGTTTTGTCGGGTGGCGAGCAGCAGATGCTCACGCTGTGCCGCACCCTCATGGGCGACCCAGACCTCATCATCATTGACGAGCCGACCGAAGGCCTGGCCCCAAAAATTGTGGAACTGGTGGGCCAATACCTGCAAACACTCAAAGCCAAGGGCATCTCCGTGCTGTTGATTGAGCAGAAACTCACCATTGCCATGGCCATTTCTGACCGGGTATTGGTGATGGGTCATGGCAGCATCGTGTTTGATGGCACACCCGACAGCCTGCGGGCCGACGCGTACATCCGAAAAGAGTGGCTCGAAGTGTAAAAAATCTCCTGCACTTGTCCCCGCTGGGACAAATCGGAACCATGGGTGCTTGCACCTTTATGAAGACCCCTACGATAATAAAAGAACGATCGTACTATTTTCCCTAATGCTTATTCCCCCTGCATCCGGGGCCGATGCAGCTGAAACTTCAATCAAGGAAAGAAACCTCTCAATGACAACCCACTACGAAGTTCACGGCACCGTGGCGCTCATCACCCTGAGCAACCCTCCCGTTAACGGCCTCGGTTACGCCACCCGTTTAAGCCTCACCGACAACCTGCAGAAAGCCAATCTGGATGCCGCCGTCAAATCCATCGTGATCACTGGCGCAGGCAAAGCTTTTTCGGGCGGGGCCGACATCAAGGAATTTGGCAGTCCCAAGGCATTGCAGGAGCCTAACCTGCTCAGTGTCATCCTGATGATTGAGAACTCATCCAAGCCCGTGGTTGCCGCGATTCACTCAGTGTGCATGGGCGGCGGCCTGGAGTTGGCACTGGGCTGCCATTACCGCATTGCAGCGCCGGGCTGCAGTGTTGCGCTGCCAGAGGTCAAGCTGGGCTTGTTGCCTGGGGCGGGCGGCACCCAGCGCCTGCCACGCGCGCTGGGAGTTGAGCCGGCCCTGAACATGATCGTGAGCGGCGAGCCCGTCAAGAGTGAGCTGCTGGCACAGATCCCCGCCCAGAAACTGTTCGACAGAATGGCCCAGTCGCCCGAATCCCTGGCTGAAGAGGCTTTCGCCTTTGCCCAGTCCATTGCCGACATACGTCCGCTCCCGCTGGTGCGCAACCTGCCTTGCCAGCACCCCAACGGCGACGCCTACTTTCAATTTGCACGCAATATGGTCAAGGGCATGGCCAAAAACTTCCCCGCGCCGCTGAAATGCGTGGACGCCGTGGCGGCCGCGACCAAACAGAAATTCGAAGACGGCTTGCGGTTTGAGCGCGAGCTCTTCATCAACCTGATGTGGACACCTGAAAGCCGCGCGCTACGCCACATCTTCATGGCCGAGCGCGCCGCCTCCAAGATTCCGGACGTGCCGGAAGACACGCCGAAACGCGAGATCAAGTCGATCGCCGTGATTGGCGCCGGCACCATGGGCGGCGGCATCTCCATGAACTTCCTCAACGCCGGCATTCCGGTCAAGATGCTGGAAATGAAGCAGGAAGCACTGGACCGCGGCATTGCCACGATTCGCAAGAATTATGAAGCGCAGGTCAAGAAGGGCAAGCTGAAAGCAGACAAATACGAGCAGCGCATGAGCCTGCTCAGCACCACGCTGAGCTACGACGATCTGAAGGACGCCGACATGGTGATCGAAGCCGTTTTCGAGGAAATGGGAGTGAAGGAAAAAGTATTCAAGGAACTCGACCGGGTCATGAAATCCGGTGCGATTCTGGCTACCAATACCTCGACGCTCGACGTGAACAAGATTGCCTCGTTCACCCAGCGTCCGCAGGACGTGATCGGCACCCACTTTTTCAGCCCGGCCAACGTCATGAAGTTGCTCGAAGTGGTGCGCGGCGAGAAGACTGGCAGGGACGTGCTGGCTACCGTGATGGCGCTGGGCAAAAAAATCAAGAAGACTGCCGTGGTCTCTGGCGTCTGCGATGGCTTCATCGGCAACCGCATGATCGAGCAGTACAGCCGCCAGGCGGGCTTTTTACTTGAAGAGGGCTGCACGCCAGCGCAGGTTGACAAGGCTGTCGAAAAGTTCGGTTTTGCCATGGGTCCGTTTCGCATGGGTGATCTGGCTGGCAACGACATTGGCTGGGCTATCCGCAAGCGCCGCTACACCGAAAAGCCGGACCTCAAATACAGTAAAACTGCTGATCTGTTGTGTGAAATGGGTCGCTACGGCCAGAAAACCGGTGCGGGCTGGTACGACTACGTGGCGGGCAAGCGCGATGCCATCCCTTCACAGCTCGTGGTTGACATGATTGAAAAACACCGCAAAGACATCGGCGTGGAGCCGCGCAAGATTTCCGACGAAGAAATTGTTCAGCGCCTGGTTTACTCACTGGTAAACGAGGCCGCGCACATTCTGGAGGAGGGCATTGCCTCCAAGGCCAGCGACATCGACATGGTTTACCTCACCGGTTACGGCTTCCCGATTCACCGCGGCGGCCCAATGCTGTACGCCGATCAGGTCGGCCTCTTCAACGTGGTGCAGAGCATGAACCGCTTTGCGCAAAACCCGCTGGACGACGCCAACTTCTGGAAGCCCGCGCCGCTGCTGGCCAAACTCGCCGCCGAAGGCAAGACTTTTAACTGATTTCCGGAGATTTTCATGACCTCAGCTGTAATTGTTTCCACCGCCCGCACACCTCTGGCCAAAAGCTGGAAAGGCTCCTTCAACATGACCCACGGCGCCACCCTGGGCGGCCATGCCGTCCAGCATGCGATTGCCCGTGCCGGCATCGACGCAGCCGAAGTCGATGACGTGATCATGGGCTGCGCCACGCCTGAAGGCGCCACGGGCGCCAACATTGCGCGCCAGATTGCGCTGCGCGCCGGCTGCCCCGTCACCGTGTCGGGCATGACCGTCAACCGCTTTTGCTCATCCGGCCTGCAAGCCATTGCCCTGGCTTCCCAGCGCGTGATGGCCGGCGAAGCCGACATTTACGTCGCCGGCGGTGTGGAGAGCATTTCCTGCGTACAGCAGGAAATGAATACCCACATGCTGCGCGAAGACTGGCTGGCCAAGAACAAGCCCGAGATTTACTGGAACATGCTGCAAACGGCCGAGCAGGTTGCCAAGCGCTACGGTATTTCGCGCGATCGCATGGACGAATATGGCGCGGGCAGCCAGCAAAAGGCCGCAGCGGCGCTGGCCGCCGGCCTGTTCGATGCCGAGATTGCACCGATTACCGTCACCGCCGGTGTGGCTGACCCGGTGATGGGCCTGAGCACGAAGCAGGTCACTGTGAGCAAGGACGAAGGCATTCGCGAAGGTACGACCAAGGAAGGCATCAGCGGCATCAAGCCCGCCGTTCCGGGCGGCGTGATTTCCGCCGGCAATGCCAGCCAGTTTTCCGACGGCGGCGGCGCCGTGGTGGTCATGGACGAAAAAGTAGCCGAGAGAAAAGGGCTCAAGCCATTGGGCCGCTTCCTTGGTTTTGTCGTTGCAGGCTGTGAGCCCGATGAAATGGGCATTGGCCCGGTATTCGCCATCCCCAAGGTGCTGGCCAGGCTGGGCTTGAAAGTTGGCGACATCGACCTGTGGGAGCTGAACGAGGCGTTTGCCGTGCAGGTGCTGTACTGCGCCGACAAGCTGGGCATTCCCATGGACAAGCTCAATGTGAACGGCGGCGCGATTGCGGTGGGCCATCCCTACGGCGTAACCGGCCAGCGCCTGACGGGCCACGCCCTGATCGAAGGCAAGCGCCGCGGCATCAAGCGCGTCTGCGTGACCATGTGCATTGGCGGCGGCATGGGCGCGGCCGGGATTTTCGAAGTTCTGTGAGTCGATTGCAACCATGACGAACGAAGCCCTGTTCCTTCAGAAAGGGCAGGCGTTTCTTGCACTGCAGCCTTTCAGTGTGCTGATTGGCGCCGAGTTGCACGCCCTGTCCCGGGGTCATTGCGAGTTGCACGTTCCGGTGACCGAAAAAATTCTTCAACAAAACGGATTTGTGCACGGCGGGGTGGTCAGCTATGCGGCCGACAACGCGCTTACCTACGCCGGTGGCGCGGCGCTGGGCGTTCCGGTGGTCACCTCTGAATTCAAGATCAACTACGTCAGACCGGCCATCGGCGATCGGCTGATTGCGCGTGCCCAGGCGGTGTATGCTGGTCAATCGCAGGCGGTTTGCCGCTGTGACGTTTTTGCGGTGATGAACGGCGAGGAAAAACTCTGTGCCGTGGCCCAGGGCACGATTGCCCGCCTGCCGGACAAAGAGCCTCCGAAATAATGTCCCTCCCTGGAGATTGCAGCGCACCATGAACCTCCGGCCCACCCTTGATTTTTTGCTGTACCAGTGGCTTGATGCCGAGTCGCTGAACCGGCGCGAACGCTTTGCCGAGCATTCGCGTGAGACCTTTGATGCCGTGTTTGACACCTGCGAGCGCATCGCCCGCGAAAAGTACGCGCCCTTTAACCGACTGGTTGATACGCAGGAGCCAACGTTTGACGGCGAAACAGTCATCCTGCCGCAGGCCACGCACGATGCGCACAAGGCCTATGCTGAATCCGGCATGCTCAGTGCGGCGCAAGACTACGCGCTCGGCGGCATGCAGCTGCCCTACACGGTAGAAGCGGCGGCCAACAGCTTTTTTGCGATGGCCTCGGTCAGCATGGGTTCCGGGTTGCTGACGGTGGGCAATGCCAACTTGCTGATGGTGCACGGCACCGAGCTGCAGAAAAAAGTCTTTGCGCTGAACGAATTTTCGGGGCGCTGGTCGGGCACCATGTGCCTGTCAGAACCGCAAGCCGGCTCCTCGCTCAGCGATGTGACGACCCGCGCGCTGCCCGACGGCGCTGATTTTGAAGCCGACTCGCTGGGCCCACGCTATCGCCTCAAGGGCAACAAGATGTGGATTTCAGGCGGCGAACACGAGCTGACTGAAAACATCATTCACCTGGTGCTGGCAAAAATACCCGGGCCTGACGGCAAGCTGATTGCCGGTACACGCGGCATTTCGCTGTTCATCGTGCCGAAGAAACTGGTGGACACCGAAGGTCAACTTACGGGCACTCGCAATGATGTGGCTCTGGCCGGCCTGAACCACAAGCTGGGCTGGCGCGGCACCACCAACACGCTACTGAACTTTGGTGAAGGCAAATATCCCGTGAACGGCGAGGCTGGCGCCGTGGGTTATTTGGTGGGCAAGCCGCATGAAGGCCTGCGCTGCATGTTCCACATGATGAATGAGGCGCGTATTGGTGTGGGTACGGCCGCCACCATGCTGGGCATGGCGGGCTATTACGCCTCGCTCGACTATGCCAGGAACCGGCCGCAGGGCAGGCCAGTCGGAGTGGGAGGCAAAGACGCCTCGGCACCGCAAAGCCGCATCATCGAGCACGCCGACGTCAAGCGCATGCTGCTGGCGCAAAAGGCGTTCTGCGAAGGCGCACTGGCGCTCGAGCTGTATTGCGCCCGCCTGGTGGACGAGCACCACACGGCCGAGCCGCAGGCCGCCGACGACGCGCGGCTGCTGCTCGAAGTGCTCACGCCCATCGCAAAAAGCTGGCCCAGCGAATGGTGTCTGGAGGCCAATTCGCTGGCGATTCAGGTGCATGGCGGTTATGGCTACACCCGCGACTTCCCGGTGGAGCAATACTGGCGCGACAACCGTCTGAACATGATTCATGAAGGTACCCACGGCATTCAGGCCATGGACCTGCTGGGTCGCAAGGTGTTGATGGAAGGGGGCAGGGGCCTTCAGCTACTGGCGGCGCGCATCAATGCCACCATTGAGCGCGCTATCCAGGTGCCCGAGATGGCCGCCCATGCCAAGGCGCTGGGTCATGCGCTGCTACAGGTGCGCAACGCGACCCAAGCCGCCTGGGCCACCGGCAACCCCGGCGATGCACTGGCCAATGCGGTGCCCTATATGCAGGGCTTCGGCCATACCGTGCTGGCCTGGATCTGGCTCGATGTGGCGCTGGCCGCGCTTCAAGCGGATGCTATTAAATCGATAGCGGCTACTTCAGGTAGACTGGGCGCTACACGCTATTTTTATCACTACGAATTGCCAAAAATAGACGCCTGGCTCAAGGTGGTTGAAGCGCGTGACCTGACCTGTGCTGACTTGCCTGAAGAGGCGTTTTAATGAGTTTTTTCAAATCATCTTCCGGTGTTGTCTCCAATAAGGCCGTGGCGCGCCTGCAGGGACTGATCTGGACACTGATTTATGGCGGCCTGCTGACGCTGGTCCTGGGCTTGTCGGTACAGCGCATCAACGACGACCTGGGCGGGTCCCTGGAGGTGTGGGGCGGGCTGGTCGCTGTGCTCGGCTTTATCCTGATCTATGTGCGCTCGAAAATGAAGGTTGAATAGTGATCAGACCCATCGTCATGTGGCAGCTTTTGGACCCCGCTGATGCGCCGCACTTCAAGGCCCAACTGGACAGCTGCCGCGGTCTGGTGCCGGGCATGCTGAGGTTTGAAGTCGCCACCAGGACAGCCGACCTGGAAGCCAACTGCGATGTTGTGCTTTACTCGCCATTTGAAGACAGCGCAGCACTGGCTGCCTGTCAAAATCACCCTCATCATCATCAGCAGCACATCAGTAGCGGCCTCGGCACCTTGCGCCAGACACGCAGGGTGCTTGACTATGAAATCTCAGGAGACCACGCATGAACCGTACCATTCAGCAACTGTTTGACCTCACCGGCAAAACCGCACTCGTCACTGGCGGCTCGCGCGGCTTGGGCCTGCAACTCGCGCAGGCGCTGGGTGAGGCCGGTGCCCGGGTCATGCTGAGCTCGCGCAAGGCCGAAGACCTGATGGAGTCGGCTGCCGGGCTGAAATCTGCGGGCATCGATGCTGACTGGATCGCCGCCGACTGTTCCAAAGAGGCCGACATCCGCGCGCTGGCCGATGAAACCATCCAACGCTTCGGGCATGTCGACATCCTCGTCAATAACGCCGGTGCCGCCTGGGGTGCGCCGGCTGAAGACCACCCGGTGGACGCCTGGGACAAGGTCATGAACCTCAATATCCGCGGCTACTTCATCCTGTCGCAGCATATCGCCAAACACAGCATGATCCCGCGCAAGTCGGGCCGCATCATCAACGTGGCCTCCATTGCCGGCCTGGGCGGCAACCCGCGCGAGATGACCACCATCGCCTACAACACGTCCAAGGGCGCGGTGATCAACTTCACACGGGCACTGGCTTGCGAATGGGGCGCCTACAACATCAACGTGAACGCCATCTGCCCGGGCTTTTTCCCGAGCAAGATGACCATGGGCACGCTCAAGGCCCTGGGCGAAGAAAAGCTCGCCGCGCACGCTCCGCTGGGCCGTCTGGGTGATGACGAAGACCTCAAGGGCCTGTGCGTGCTCTATGCATCCGGCGCCGGAAAACACATCACAGGTCAATGGATGGCGGTGGATGGTGGCGTGTCTGTGGTAACCGGTGGCTGATATGGCCCCCACGCTTGTCACCTCGTGTACTGCGCTGCCCCCCGAGGGGGCTGTGCTTGCTTGGGGCGGCCCGGCGCGGCGCACTTCTTTAAGGATACTATGAACTTTGGCGCAGAAATTCCTTTCGTAACCCACCTCGGCTTCGTGCTGGAGCTGTTTGAGGGCGGTCAGTCGGCTATTGGCTACACCCCACGACCAGAGCACCTGAATTCCTTTGCCGTCACGCACGGCGGCGCCTGCATGACGCTGCTGGATGTGACGATGGCCGTGGCCGCGCGCAGTGTGCAAAAGGAGATGGGGGTGGTCACCATCGAAATGAAAACGAGCTTCATGCGACCGGCACCGGGCGACGGCAGCAAGCTCACCGCGAAGGGCCGGCTGATGCACCGCACTGCAACGCTGGCGTTTACGGAAGCTACGCTTTACAACGCGCAGGGCCATGCTTGTGCCCACGCGACTGGAACGTTCAAATACGTCAGACGTCTGGCCACGGGACCGAAGAGCGCGAATGCGCTGAACGCGCCTGTCAGTCCCATTTCAACCGACTAAAGCGCTTTTCAACAACAAAATCGTGCTCTAGCCCAAGCATGACGAGCGCAAGCAGCTATCAAAACCATAGTATTTGTCGCAGTTATAGAAGTCCTCAAACCCATTCTCGGAGATTCACATGCCTGTCAATCAACAAATTTTTCTCGACAACCGCCCCACCGGCGAAGCCGTCGCCAGCAATTTCAAGCTCGTGACCCGCGAGACACCGGCCTTGCAGGACGGCCAGGTGCTGGTGCGCCACCACTTCTTGAGCCTGGACCCTTACATGCGCGGCCGCATGAACGACTCCAAGAGCTATACCGCGCCGCAGCCGCTCGGCGAGGTGATGGGCGGAGGCACCGTCGGCGAAGTCGTGGAAAGCTGCTCGCCCAAGTTCCAGCCCGGTGACAAGGTGGTCGGTATGGGCGGCTGGCAGCAATACAGCGTTGTCAACGCGGAGCAGCCGGGCGCCTTGCGCAAAGTTGACACCAGCCATGTGCCGCTTTCCCATTACCTGGGTGCGGTCGGCATGCCGGGCGTCACCGCCTGGTATGGCCTGGTGAAAATCATCGAACCCCAGGCCGGTCAGACCGTGGTGGTCAGCGCCGCCACGGGTGCCGTGGGCAGCGCCTTCGCGGCGCTGGCAAAAGCACGCGGCTGCCGCGTGGTCGGTATTGCTGGCGGCCCCGACAAGTGCAAGTACGCGCTGCAAGAGCTGGGCTTTGACGCCTGCATCGACTATAAACAGCACAAGGATGCGGCGTCGCTCTCCAAGGCGCTGAAAGAAGTCTGCCCCGATGGCATTGACGGCTATTTCGAAAACGTAGGCGGCATGGTGCTTGACGCTGTGCTCCCGCGCATGAATGCTTTTGGCCGGATTGCGCTGTGCGGCATGATCGCCGGCTACGACGGCCAGCCGGTGCCTTTGACCTACCCGGCGCTGATCCTGACCAACCGGCTCAAGCTGCAGGGCTTTATCGTCAGCGAGCACATGGAAATCTGGCCCGAAGCGCTCAAGGAACTCGGTACGCTGGTGGCCACTGGCAAGCTGCGGCCGCGCGAAACCGTGGCGCAGGGCCTGGAAGCCGCGCCAGAGGCTTTTTTGGGCCTGCTCAAAGGCAAGAACTTCGGCAAGCAGCTGGTCAAGCTGGTTTAAGGCGCGCAGCAAAGCGCAGGCACAAGCAGAGGCGCGCACAGGAATTAGAGGAGAGAGCCATGGACATCACGCATGAGGTCTTCAACCAGCCCGAGCCGCTGGTCAACTACAACCTGTTCGACACCAACCGGCCATTGCGCGCTGCACTGAAGTTCAACGCGCCCAAGCTCGACACGGCCGAACTCACCGAGCTGGGCGCAACGCTAGGCAGTGCCGGGATGCAAACCCATGCGCGCCTTGCCAACACGCACACGCCCGAACTGCATAGCCATGACCGCTTCGGTCGGCGCATGGACCAGGTGGAGTTTCATCCCGGCTACCACGAGCTGATGAAGCTAGCAACCAGCGCGGGACTGCATGGCACGCCTTGGGCCTGTGCAAGTGTCTCACCGCACGTCCAGCGCGCCGCAGGCTTCATGCTCTTTACCGAGCTGGAGCCTTCGGTGCTGTGCCCGATCTCGATGACCTATGCGGTCACACCGGCGCTGCGCAGCAACGCCGCCATTTATGCCGACTGGGGCCCCAAGCTCACCAGCCGCGCCTACGACCCGGCGCTTAAAGTGTGGCGCGCTAAGCCCGGCCTGACCATGGGCATGGGCATGACCGAGAAGCAGGGCGGCTCGGATGTGCGGGCCAACACCACACGGGCCGAGCCTGCGGGCCATGACAGTTGGGGAGAGCGTTACGCCATCACCGGCCATAAATGGTTTCTCTCGGCGCCCATGTGTGATGCCTTTCTGGTGTTGGCCCAGGCGCAAGGCGGCCTGAGCTGCTTTTTTCTGCCGCGTGTGCTGCCGGACGGTAGCCTTAACGCCATCCAGATTCAGCGCCTGAAAGACAAGCTGGGCAACAAGGCCAACGCGAGCTCGGAAGTCGAATTCCAGGGTGCCCACGCCTGGCTGGTCGGCGATGAGGGCCGTGGCGTTCCGCAAATCCTGGCAATGGGCTCGATGACGCGGCTGGACTGCGCGTTGGGTACCAGCGGCCTGATGCGCCAGGCCCTGAGCATCGCCCTTCACCATACCGCCCAGCGCAAGGCGTTTGGCAAGCGGCTGATAGACCAGCCGCTCATGCGCAATGTGCTGGCCGATCTGGCGTTGGAGTCTGAAGCCGCCACTGCGCTGGCGCTGCGCCTGGCCCGGACGTTTGACCAGGCCACAGACGCTCATGAAGCCGCCATGGCGCGCCTGCTGACGCCCATTGCCAAGTTCTGGATCTGCAAGCGCGGCAGCCACTTCGCCCAGGAGGCCATGGAATGCCTGGGTGGCAACGGCTATGTAGAGGAGGGCGGCGAGGGCATCATGGCCCGCATCTACCGCGAAATGCCAGTCAATTCCATCTGGGAAGGTGCCGGCAACATCATGGCGCTGGACCTGCTGCGCGCCTTGCGCAAGGCCGATGCCGTGGCCGCCCTGGCCCAGGAGCTTGCCGCCGCCAAAGGTGCGCATCCCGCACTGGACCGGCTCGCAGCAGCTTTGCCGGGCCGTGCCGAAAATATGACCTCCCAGGCGTCTGACACATCCGAGCTTGAGGCGCGCCGCCTCGCGCAGGACGTGGCCCTGGCGGTGCAGGCAGCGCTGCTTTACCAGACGGCGCCTGGCGCGGTGTTTGGCGCTTTCTGCGACTCGCGCCTGGCCGGCAACTGGGGCCAGGCCTTCGGTACGCTGGCATCTGGCACTGATTTCAACAGCATCATTGCAAGGGCCATGCCTCATTAACCGTAAAGACATTCAAGCATCCAGGAGCACCCTCCATGACTGAGTTGATCCTTCACCATTACCCGAGCTCGCCCTTTTCCGAGAAAACGCGCCTGATGCTGGGCTTCAAGAGCATGGCCTGGAAGTCCGTGCTCATCCCGATGATCAGCCCCAAGCCCGACGTGGTGGCGCTCACAGGCGGCTACCGCAAAACGCCGGTGCTGCAGATCGGCGCCGACATTTATTGCGACACAACCCTGATTGCCGACGTGCTGGAGCATATTCAGCCCCGGCCCACGCTTTACCCGGAGCCCATCAAAGGCATGGCGCGGACCCTTGCGCAATGGGCTGACACCACCCTGTTCTGGACCTCGATGGCGTTCAACATGCAGCCTGAAGGCCTGGCCCAGCTATTCGGCAATACGCCGCCCGAAGTGACCCGCGCGTTTGGCGAAGACCGCAAAGCCATGAGCGCGGGCATGCTGCGCCTGCGCCCGCCAGACGCCGCTGCGGCCTACAAATCCTACTTGCGCCGCCTGTCGGACATGCTCAACGACTGGCCCTTTTTGCTGGGCGAGGTGCCGTGCATCGCCGACTTTGCGATGGTCCACCCGCTGTGGTTCACGCGCGAACGCACGCCGCTGCTGGCCGGCATCCTGAACGCCACGCCCGCCATACTGGACTGGATGGACCGCATGGCCGCCATTGGCCACGGCACGATGGAAAAAACCAGCGCGCTGGATGCCATTGCCGTTGCGGCTGCGTCAACACCAGCGCCGCTGCATGACGATATTTTTCAGGATGAGCACGGCATCCCGCTGGGCAGCCGCGTGCTGGTCAGCGCCGAAAGCTTTGGCCCCGAGGCCACCGAAGGCGAGCTCATTGCCGCAACCCGCATGCACTACACACTGCGCCGCACCGACGAGCGGGCAGGTACGGTGCATGTGCACTTCCCGCGCATCGGCTATTCACTCAAGGCGGTAACGTCAACATGAGCGACATCACATGGCGCTTTGTGGCCTTTGATGCGTTGACCACCCCAGGGCCGACTGGAGCCCTTTTACAGGCAGCATGGTTTCGTAAAAACCGGGGCGCCATATGTGGAAGACGGTATTCCCCAGGTCGAAATGCTGCGCCCCCATTTAATTCAAGGACTTATTGATGATCACGAATTTCAAAGGTAAAACCGCCGTTCTCACCGGTGCGGGCTCGGGCTTTGGCCTGGAATGCGCACGCCTGGGCGCGAAACTGGGCATGAACCTGGTGCTGATCGACGTCCAGCAGGATGCGCTCGATCAGGCCACTGCAGAGGTCAAGGCTGAAGTCAACGTTCAAGGCGCCCAGGTGCTGTCCTTCAAGCTCGATGTATCGAATGCCGAGCAAATGCAAGCCATGGGCCAGGCCGTGTTCGCGCGCTTTGGCGCGCCGCACTTTGTGTTCAACAATGCCGGGGTCGGCTCCGGCGGCCTGATCTGGGAAAATACCGTCAAGGACTGGGAGTGGGTGCTGGGCGTCAACCTCTGGGGCGTGATCCACGGCGTGCGCATTTTCACACCCATGATGCTCGAAGCGGCGGCAAAAGACCCCAGCTGGCAGGGCCACATCGTCAACACCGCCAGCATGGCCGGGCTGCTCAATCCGCCCAACATGGGCGTATACAACGTAAGCAAGCACGCTGTGGTGAGCCTGAGCGAAACGCTGTACCAGGACCTGCGTCTTGTCAGTGACCAGATTGGCGCCTCGGTGCTGTGCCCGTATTTCGTGCCGACCGGCATCAGCCAAAGCCACCGCAACCGGCCCGCAGAATTACCTGCGGAAAAGCCGACTCGCAGCCAGTTGATCGGCCAGGCCATGAGCGACAAGGCCGTCAACTCAGGCAAGGTAACGGCCGCTGAAGTGGCGCAAAAGGTGTTCGACGCCATCGCGGCCGACCAGTTTTACATTTTCAGCCACCCCAAGGCGCTGGGCAACGTGCAGACCCGCATGGAATGCATCGTGCAGCAGAAAAACCCGATGGATCCTTTCGCCGAGCGACCGGAGATCGGACGTGAGCTGAGGTCGGCGCTGCAAGCCTGATAACCGAATTTCCGCATACTGATGGCACGACTCTCCTGCGGCTGTATCACCGTATCAAGTGGCTGCTTTCGTTCCGCCATTTGGCAGGAAGTAGGTCGTACAGCGCAGTTGGCTCGCGGCTCAGTAGCCCCGGGCTCTGTTTGCCGCTCATGTCTGGTTGTTTCCATGAAGCAACATGAGCCTGTCTTGCTATCTTTTTTGGTGGGAACCACAGGGTTTTAGTTAAGTAGTTACTATATGTAACCACAAAAATGATTTGTATTTATTTTCCTGTTTCTGTATTTTTCTCATTGATATACGTATCAATTTGCCCTACTGTGTAACTCTGCGATAAAAAGAATAACCATTTCCACGCCAATCAACGCAAGCAGGTGTAATAAAACCGTCACAAGAACGAATAAATATCTAAAGCGTTCCCAGGAAGAACTGAAATTTCAGGAGTGGTTATGAACAATCGGATCCAGTCTGACATCACGTCAAGTTCATTGATGAACATGGGCCCACTAACGCCGGACCATCACTTCGCTGCGAAAAGCAGTCCGCCTTTCATTTGGCCGGATTTCCTGACGGGTCAGCCAGGGCAGCCGGTTCGCGTATTGCTGATCGACGATGACCCGCACATGCGCCTGGTTATTGCGCAGGAACTGCTGTCGGACATGCGGATCGACCTCGTGGCACAGGCCAGCAGCATGAAGGAAGGGCGGCGCCTGATTGACCTGCATGAGTTTGACGTGATGCTGGTGGACCTGAACCTGGGCGATGGCACGGGGTTTGATCTCATCAAGCACATGAAAACCGTGCGGCCCATGGCCGAAGCCGTGGTCATCTCGGCGATGGAAGACGCGCAGCACGCCCTGCATGCCTTCGAACTTGGCGCCACGGGTTACCTGGTCAAAAACTCCTGGTTTGGCAACTTTTCACAGGCCGTATTGCAGGTGGTCAACGGCGGAGCCTCCATCACACCCAATCTGGCCCGGCGCCTGCTCAGCAAGTTCAATCACGCACAGGACGGTAGCCATGACATCCCGCACACCGGAAGTGACGAGGACAAGGACAAGGACAAGGGCAAGGGCAAGTTGTCCGAGCGCGAGAAGGAAGTGCTGAAGATGGTGGCCTCGGGCTATACCAGTTTGGAAATCGGCTCCCGGCTGGCCATCAGTGGCCATACGGTCAATACCCACATCAAAAACATCTATCGCAAACTCGATGTGCGCACACGTGCGCAAGCCGTAAGTTTTGCGGCACATCGCGGGTTTTTCTAGAGGCCGCTCGTGTCACACGTCGCCTACCATTGGGCTGCGCAGGCAGGTGCCGTATTGAGCGCCGTCGCGGCGGTGGCGGTGCTGACCGTGTCGGGCCGGGCCTGGAAAAGGCAGCGCAACCCGATTGACCTGGCTTTCGCGGTCGCCATGGCTGGCTGTCTGGCCTACCTTTTGGCCAGCAGCGCCAACACTCTGGCCACAACCTATCCAAGCTATCTGCTGGCGTTATTTGCCACCTATGCCGGCTACCAGATCGCCATCGTCGCGGTGTCATTCTTTTTCCTGGTCAGCACCTCGGTCACCCGCTTCAAAATACATGCCATGTGGATGACACAGGGCGTGCTCGGGCTGCTGCTGCTGACCTGGTACGTGTGGGGTTCGCTGCAGCAGAACCTGGCCTATGAGCTCTGGGTGGTGCTGAACCTGGTTTGTGCCAGCGCGCTGTCGCTGTATGTGTGGCTAAAAACCTGTCGTCGGGGAACCTACCGCTGCTGGCTGGTGCTTGGCGGCAGCCTGCTGGGTCTGGGCATCGGCTTCGAGGATCTGCTCGTCGACAACGGCCCGATCCTGGACCACCCTGTGGCGCATTATTTCTACGCCGCCTACCTGCTGCTGCTTTGGTTGCTGATCACCAACCGGGTCGGGCACCCCGAGCTGGCGGGCGTGCCTGGAACGGAGCACTCGTTCGCGTCGGCCTGGGAGAACGTCACCGGCTTTGGCCCCGCGACCAACCTCGCCAGCGCGGCGGTGGCCGACGAGCGCCGGCGCATCGCGCAGGACCTGCACGATGGCGTGGGCTCGCAGCTGGTCAACCTTCTGGCCTCGCTCGACACCCACGCGCCGCAACAGCAGGAGGTCGCGCTAGCCCTGGAACAGTGCCTGATGGACCTCAAGATCATGGTGGACACCATCGACACGACGGATGACAGCGTGATCGATGCGCTGGGCCGTCTGCGCTACCGCGTGCAGCATTCGCTGGACAAACTGGGCGTCCGCATGATCTGGAAGGTGGACGTGGACGGACCGCTGCAAGCCTTGCGCGGAGAGCGGGCGCTGCAGGTGCTGCGCATCACCCAGGAATGCCTGTCCAACATCATGCGTCATGCCCATGCCAGCGTGGTCGAGGTGGTCTGCTGCTACGTGCCGGAAAGCGAATCCATGCTGCTGGAAGTGCGCGACAACGGCACCGGCATTGCCAGACGCGAGGCCGGTCAGCCCATGGGCAAGGGTCTGGAAGGCATGCGCCTGCGCGCCCTCAAGCTGGGCGGCCACCTGGAGATCGCCACCAAGGCCAAGGTGGGCACCCGGATGCGGCTATTGGTGCCACTGCGGGCGCCCGACGCCGTCGACTGAATGACCCCTTTGCGGTGAGTCCGCCTTTATTCTGGCGCCCAATTTTTTAAGCCTTTTAGGCTTCTAGCCCAATATTGCCGGGCGCAATAAGCTATTAAATAAATAGCGTGCTCAGCGCTAGAAGTGAACGGTAGAGGGCGGCCGAGGGGCTGTGGCAAACTCGCTGCTTTGCCAACTGTGTCTTTAAACAACATTCAGAAAATCATCCGGCACATCGCCGCAAAAATCAAAGCGAACGGTTTCACGCGAGTAGCGGCAGCTCTGAGCATCGCGCTGACCCTGATGCTTGCCTGGCTACCGCTGGCGCGCGCTGCGGCCCCGGACATCAAATGCCCCGATGGCAAAATGGCGGACGGCATTGAACGCGCCGGCAGCAGCCAGTATTGCGTGGTCATCCGTAAATTCGAACCCGCCGGGGCCAGCGCCCGGGTGCTGCTCGTATTCCTGCATGGTGACCACGGCGGAAGCGTCGAGTTGCCGGTGGACAGCGGCACGGCGTTTAACCTGTCGCAACAACTCAAAGCCACCACCATCGCCCTCCAGCGGCCGGGCTACCGCAGCTATTTTGGCGTATCTGACGGCACCACCAGCGCGCAGGATGACGACTACACGCCCGGCAATGTCGAGATACTCGCGGCTGCGCTGGAGCGGCTGCGCACGCTCAACCCCGGTAAAAAGATACTGCTGATCGGCTACTCGGGGGGCGCTGCCATGACGGCGCTGCTGGCCGGCCGTTTTCCGGCCAGTGCCGATGCTTACCTGTTGGCCGCTTGCCCGTGCGATGTACCGCAGTGGCGGCAATGGCGCAATGCTTTGCTTGGCAAAGCGGATCACTGGACGCACAGCCTGTCGCCGCAGGGCGAAGTGGACAATATCAAGGCGGGCACGCGCATCAGCCTGGTGGTCGGCAACAAAGACGACGACACGCTGCCCAAATTCAGCGAAGCCTATGTGGCCAGCCTGCAAACTCAGGGTGTGAAAACGCGCCTGACTTACGCAATCGGTGCCACCCATGTGTCGGTGCAGCGCTCGCCAGAGTTTTTCATGCTGGCACAGGAACTGGCGGCAGCGTTGTCAAGGTAACCGAGTCGCCCGGAGTTTGAAATACGGTTCCAGCACAGGCATGCGGGCATCTTTACGCTATCCTTTCACCTCTTTCCATTCCTGACTGCCATGATGTCCAAACGCTTCCTCAAATTCATCCCGGCCGCGCTGATTGCGGCCAGTCTGCTAATTGCCGGCTGCAACGAGGCTCCCGGCACCGGCACCGGCACACCGGCGAAAGCCGCCTCCACGCCGGTCTCGATGGCCGCGATTGCAGCCGAAGCCAAGGGTTTCACGGCAGGCACGATAATGAGCGCGCGCACCGTTTACGTTTTCTTTGATGCACAATGCCCGCATTGCGGCGCGCTGTGGGAAGCCGCGAAACCGCTGAATTCCCAGGCGAAATTTGTCTGGATTCCCGTGGGCCTCCTGAACCCGTCGAGCACGGCCCAGGGCGCCACCTTGCTGGCCGCCAAGGACCCGGTCGCTGCGATGGATGAACATGAAGCCTCCATGCAGGCCCAGCGGGGCGGCATCAGCGCGGGCAGCGACATCGAGGCGCAGAAGGCCGTTGTTGCCAAAAACACGGAGCTGTTGACCCGCTTTGGCTTCACCTCAGTCCCGAGCATTGTGGCCACCCAGGCACAGACCGGCGCCTTGGTGACGCACGAAGGCACCTTGTCGACCGCCGACCTCGCGGCATTGCTGGGACTGCAGCCCCCCGCCGGCTCGCCGGGCGAACCGGGGAACTCAAGCGCAAAGTAAGCATCCAGCCCCAACCGTCATTTTCAGGGGCGCTGCCGGCTGGCTTGAACATTTTCATATGCAAAAAGTGCCTCTAGCCCAATAGGCACGGGCACAGGCAGCTATTATTTTAATAGTTCAATGCCCCGTCACCGCAGGCTGCGCTCAAAAAAGAATACGGCTGCGCAGGGTGCCGGGCACCTTTAAAAGTTTAGCCAGCGCCATGTCGGAGTGCTCCGCATCGATGTCAATCACCACATAACCGATGGCTTCATTGGTCTGCAGGTACTGCGCGGCGATATTGATGTGGTTGTCGGAAAAAACCTTGTTGATTTTCGAAAGAACGCCGGGCACGTTGCGGTGAATGTGCAGCAGCCTGTGTTTGCCGGGGTGGGCCGGCAGCGCCACCTCGGGGAAGTTGACGGACGAGGTTGAGGTGCCGTTGTCGCTGTACTTCACCAGTTTTTCCGCCACTTCAACGCCAATATTTTCTTGCGCTTCCATCGTCGATCCCCCGACGTGCGGCGTCAGTATCACGTTGTCGAGGCCGCGCAGCGGCGACTCGAACACGTCCTTGTTGCTGCGCGGCTCCACCGGGAAAACATCAATCGCCGCGCCCAGCAGCGTTCTCTGGCGCAGGGCTTCGGCCAGCGGCTCAATCTCGACCACCGTGCCGCGCGAAGCGTTGATCAGCACGCTGCCCGGCTTCATCGCGGCAATTTCTGCGGCGCCAATCATCCATTGCGTGGCTTTGGTTTCGGGCACATGCAGGCTGACCACATCGGCTTCTGCCAGCAAATCCTTCAGCCGGGCCACCGGCCGGGCATTGCCCAGCGGCAGCTTGGTGACCACATCGAAAAACACCACCTTCATGCCCAGCGCTTCTGCCAGCACCGACAACTGCGTGCCGATGGAGCCATAACCGACGATGCCCAGGGTCTTGCCGCGAATTTCATAAGCGTTCTCGGCCGACTTGAGCCAGCCGCCACGGTGCGCCACCGCGCTTTTCTCGGGCACGCCCCGCAGCAACAAAATGGCTTCGGCCAGCACCAATTCAGCGACAGAACGGGTATTGGAAAACGGCGCATTAAACACCGCAATGCCGCGCTCGCGCGCCGCATTCAAATCAACCTGGTTGGTGCCTATGCAAAAGCAGCCGACCGCCACCAGCTTGGCCGCATGGGAAAACACCTCAGCCGTGAGCTGGGTCCGGGAGCGGATGCCGACAAAATGCACGTCCGCGATTTTGGCTTTGAGCTCGTTGTCTGGCAGCGCTCCGGCCAGGCTTTCGATGTGCGTGTAGCCCGCCGCTTTCAGCACATCGACCGCCGAAGGGTGAATACCCTCCAGCAGGAGAAACTTGATTTTGTTTTTGTCGATGGAGGTTTTGCGCATGGGAGGCTGCTGAGTTGGTGAGTGATCCTAAACTGTTCCCCATTCTGGAGAAATAGACAGTAACGAAGCGGTAACGGGCGCGGCCATCATCACCCGCCTCTATTTGCTTCTTATTTAATAGCTGCTTGCGCAATATCCACGGGGTCTAGAGATACCTTTTGTATAAATATTGGCGAGTAGAGCACGCTGGATTCCGACCTTCGCCAGAATGACAAATTGTGCATGGATTGCCGCGCTGCGCTCGCTATGACGAATTTATAGTACCGCCTTCTGTCGCTTCACTGCTCCATGCCTCATATCAGTTCTCCATGCCCCGCTTCAGCCGCCACTGCTTGACCAACGCATAAATCGCCGGAATCACGGCCAGCGTCAGTACCGTGCTTGAGATCATGCCGCCCACCATCGGCGCGGCGATACGGCTCATGACTTCCGAGCCAGTGCCTGTGCCCCACATGATGGGCAGCAGGCCGGCCATGATCGCCACCACGGTCATCATCTTCGGTCGCACGCGCTCGACGGCGCCTTCCATCACGGCCTCATAAAGGTCGCCGACGCTGGGCGCACGGCCGGATTCGCGGCACTTCGCCTTGACCGCTTCCCAGGCATGATCGAGGTAGATCAGCATGATCACGCCGGTCTCGGCAGCCACCCCGGCGAGCGCAATAAAGCCGACCGCTACCGCCACCGACAGGTTGTAGCCGAGCAGCCACATCAGCCAGACGCCGCCGACCAGGGCGAACGGCACCGACAGCATCACGATCAGCGTTTCAGTGATGCGCCTGAAGTTGAGATAGAGCAGCAGGAAGATGGACAACAGCGTCACCGGGATGACGACCTTCATCTTTGCGGCTGCCCGCTCCATGTACTCGAACTGGCCACTCCAGGTGGCGTAGTAGCCGGGTGGGAACTTGACCTGCTCGGCCACCGCCTTCTTCGCGTCGGCGACATAGCCGCCAATGTCGCGATCGCGAATGTCGACATAGATGTAGGCGGACAGCAGCGCATTCTCGGTGCGGATGCCGGGCGCACCCTTGGCGACGACCACCTTGGCCACTTGCCCCAAGGGGATCATGGCACCGTCCGTCGTGGGGATCAGGACCTCGCGGGCAATCTGCTGCGGGTCAGAGCGCAGCTCGCGCGGATAGCGCACCGTCACGCCAAAGCGCTCCCGGCCCTCGACGGTGGTGGTAACTGTTTCACCACCGAGCGCCGTGCCGATCACGTCCAGCAGGTCGCCCACGGCCAGCCCGTAGCGGGCCAGTTGCTCGCGGTCCGGTTCGATGTTGAGGTAGAAGCCGCCGGTAATGCGCTCGGCAAAAGCGCTGGAAGTGCCCGGCACAGCTTTCACCACGGTCTCAATCTGCTTGGCCAGTTTTTCCATTTCGTCCAGATCCTTGCCAAAAACCTTGATACCGATCGGTGTGCGAATGCCGGTAGACAGCATGTCGATGCGCGCCTTGATCGGCATGGTCCAGGAGTTCGCGACGCCGGGGAATTGCAGTGCTTTGTCCAATTCGGCAATCAGCTTGTCAATGGTCATTCCCGCGCGCCATTCGGATGGTGGCTTGAGGTTGATCACCGTCTCGAACATTTCGGTCGGTGCCGGATCGGTTGCCGTGTTGGCGCGCCCGGCCTTGCCATAGACCGAGCTCACTTCGGGGAAGCTCTTGATGATCTTGTCCTGCGTCTGCAGCAGCTCAGCCGCTTTGGTGATCGACATGCCGGGCAGGGAAGCCGGCATGTAGAGCAGCGATCCCTCGTTGAGCGTGGGCATGAACTCCGAGCCAAGCTGGGAGGCCGGGTAGACCGAGAGGCCCAATACCACCAAGGCGGCGGCGATGGTCATCTTCTTCCAGCGCATCACGCCGGCGATGATGGGTCGATAGACCCAGATCAGGAAGCGATTCACCGGATTTTTCGCCTCCGGCATGATCTTGCCGCGGATGAACAACAGCATCAACACCGGCACCAAGGTGACCGACAGCAGCGCAGCGCCGGCCATGGAGAAGGTCTTGGTGTAGGCCAGTGGCGAGAACAGCCGCCCTTCCTGGCCTTCCAGGCTGAAGACCGGCAGGAAGGACACCGTGATGATCAGCAGCGAGAAGAACAGTGCCGGCCCGACTTCCTTGCAGGCGGCCAGCATGGCATCAAACCGATCGCTGGTCGTGTGACCCTCGGGCAGGCGCTCCAGGTGTTTGTGGGCGTTCTCGATCATGACGATGGCCGCGTCGATCATGGCGCCGATGGCAATCGCAATGCCGCCCAGGCTCATCAGATTGGAGCTCATGCCCAACAGCCGCATGGCAATGAAGGAGATCAGGATGCCCACCGGCAACATCAGGATGGCGACCAGTGCGCTACGCACATGCAACAGGAAGATGACACAGACCGCCGCGACGATGAGCGATTCCTCCAGCAGCGTTCTCTTCAGGGTTTCGATGGCGCTGTTGATCAACTCGGAACGGTCATAGACTGGTTGCACCGTCACTCCTGCGGGCAAGCCGGGGCCGATTTCGGCGATCTTGTCTTTGACGTTACGGATCACTTCCAGCGCGTTCTGACCATAGCGGGCCATGACGATGCCCGACACCACTTCACCTTCTCCATTGAGTTCGGTCAGACCGCGTCGTTCATCGGGCACGAGTTCCACCCGCGCAATGTCACGGATCAACACCGGCGTGCCCTTGTCGCTCTTGACCACCAGCAATTCGATATCGCTCTTGTCGCGCAAGTAGCCCTTGCCGCGCACCATGTACTCGGTCTCGGCCATCTCCACGGCCCGGCCGCCGACATCACGATTCGAGTCACGGATCACCTGCGCCACCTTCATCAGCGGGATGCTGTAGGCGCGCAGCTTTACCGGGTCGACCGTCACCTGATAGGTTTGCACGAAGCCGCCGATGGAGGCCACTTCAGCGACGCCGTGCGCCTTGGTCAACTGATAGCGCACATACCAGTCCTGGATGGAACGCAGTTCGGCCAGTGTCTTGTCTTTGGCCAGCAACGCGTATTGGTAGACCCAGCCGACCCCGGTGGCGTCGGGGCCGATCTGCGGCGTGATTCCCTTGGGCATGCGCCCGGAAGCAAAGTTGAGGTACTCCAGCACGCGCGAGCGTGCCCAGTAGATGTCGGTACCGTCTTCGAAGATGATGTAAACGAAGGACGCGCCGAAGAAAGAAAAGCCGCGCACCACCTTGGATTTGGGTACCGACAGCATGGAGGTCGTCAGCGGGTAGGTGACCTGATCTTCCACCACCTGCGGCGCCTGGCCGGGGTACTCGGTGTAGACGATGACCTGCACGTCCGAGAGGTCAGGCAGGGCGTCGATCGGCGTTCTGAGGACCGCGAAAACGCCCCAGAGAACAATGAACAGGGTGGCGAGCAGGACGAGGAAGCGGTTTCTTCCCGACCATTCGATGATTTTGGACAGCATGCTAGATCCCGGTCAGTGAGCGCTGGTAGCGGACGCGGGTGCACTGGCCCCTTTGGCAATAGCCATTGGTTTGACATCGGTGATGACCCATTCACCCGGCTGACGCTCGACGAACTGGACAGCGACCTTGGCTCCCGGCTTCAAGTCTTTGAGCAAGGCGTCATTGGCGACCTTGAACTCCATGGTCATGGCCGGCCACTTCAGGCTGGCGACCGGGCCGTGACTGAGGCTGACTGTGCCCGCTTTCGCATCAATGCTGTCCACCGTTCCTTCGGCATGGTGGCCTGATGCTTTGACGGCTGGCAGCTCTTGCTCTGCCGGCGTTCCCGCTTTGACTGCCGCTGCTGGGGCCGAGCTGCCGAAACCGCCGACTGCCGCCTTCAGATTGCTTTCGGCATCGATCAGGAAGTTGGCCGCAACCACCACCTGTTCACCGTCCTTCAAGCCCTCGCGGATTTCAACGTAGTTGTCGGTGCGCGAGCCGAGCTTGACCTCGCGCGGCTCGAAGCGGCCTTCGCCTTGCTGGATCAGGACAATCTGGCGTGTGCCGCTATCGATGACCGCAGACACTGGCACGGTGACCACCTGGCCCTTGGCCGTTACGGGTAATTCCACCTGGGCGAACATGGCGGGTTTGAGGAGCAGGCCGGGGTTGGCGAGTTCCACGCGCACCGCAACGGTCCGCGTCTCGGCCTTGAGGGTCGGGTAAATGTAGGTCACGGTGCCCGTGAACTCCTTGTCCGGGTAGGCGTTGATTTTGACCTTTGCTTTGGCACCGGATTTGACCAGGCCGATGTCCTGCTCGAAGACGTCTGCAACAACCCACACGGCAGATAAATCCGCGACTTGATAGAGCGCATCGCCAGGCATGAAGCGCATGCCCTGCACGGCCTTTTTCTCCATGACGATGCCGGCCACTGGGGAGAGGAAGGTCATCGTCCGTTTCGTCTCACCGGATTTGGCCAACGCCTTGACCTGTTGTTGCGAAATATCCCAGTTCCTGAGGCGTTGCAGGCTGGCCTCGGCCAGTTGCTTCATGCCCGCCTGTGCCTGGCCGCCCGCATCCTTGAGCGATTCCACGCCTTGCGCAGCAATGGCGTATTCCCGCTGGGCGGACACCAGTTCCGGGCTATAGACCTCGAACAGCGGCTGGCCCTTGCTGACAGGCTGGCCGGTGAAATTTACATACAGGCGCTCGACGTAACCCTCGAACTTGGGAGCAATGGCGTAGACCCGCCGTTCATCCGGTTCGATCCGTCCGGCCGCGCGGACTAATCTGTCCATGGTGCGGAGCTGGGCGGGCTCGGTGCGTACCCCGAGTTTTTGAACCTTCTCGGTGCTGATCTTGATCTGGTTGGCGGAAGCCGGTTCAGTATCTTCCTCGCCCGTGTAGACCGCAATGTAATCCATGCCCATCGGATCTTTTTTCGGGGTAGGAGAGGTGTCGGGCAGGCCCATCGGGTTGCGGTAATAAAGAAGTTTTCTCTCCTTTTTTCCGGTGTCGCCGGCCGTATTGGCGGCACCGGCCGTCACCGCTGCAGTGCCATGGGACTGGGAGGCCCCCCTGTTGCCTAACCAGTAGCCACCGCCAGCAGCGATCAGCACGACCACGACCACGCCGATGGCAATTCCAGTACCCTGTTTCATAGATCTTCCCCTAGTAGCTTTTCAACTTCGGCGAGACGCAATTGCGCCTCGGCCTGTGCCTTGATCTGGTTTTGTTTGGCCTGGCGGATTTGTCGCTGGGCGTCGAGCAGGGTGGCAAAATCCAGCTTGCCGTTCTCGTAGCCAGCCAGGGCCGCATTGAACGTCAGCTCAGCTTGCGGCAGAAGGCTGGTCGTCGCCAGCACATCCGTGCGTTGCGCCGCCTCCAAACCGGCCAGATTCTCCGAGAGTTCGGAGAGCAGCTGATTTGCGCTTGCCTCCTTGCGTGAGCGGGCGGCCGACAGCGTGGCCTCGGCTTCCCGTTCCTGCGAACGGCGTGAGGATTGTTGCAATGGAATGTTGATCTCCACCATCAACCCCCATTCCTTGATCGCACTGCCATACTGGACCGGGGCAATGCCGACATTGAAATCCGGATAACGGTTCTTGTAGACCAGATCACGGCCTTTTTCGGCCGACTTGATGCGCGCCTCTTCGGTGAACAATTGCGGGTTGCGGGTGCGCACCCGCTCTTCCAGCGCCGCAGGGTTGAGTTGGCCTGGAACGGGCAAAGTGCGCAGTTTTTCCGGCTGCGCCAGAGGCGCTGCCGCGGGTCGTGCCAAGAGGGCATTCAGGCGTGCATTGACCTGTCGGCTTTCGCTCTCCAGGGCAACCAGTTCATTCTTCATGTTGGTCTGCTCAATCTGCGCCCGGATGACGTCCTGCTGGGCGGAGAGACCGTTGGCGTATCGATTCTGCGCAATTTTCTCCAGACGGACGATCAGATCGAGGATTTCCTGGGTCAATTTCTCGTTGCCATGCAGGAAATAACGTTGGGCCTGCGCGGTCTTGATCTTTGCTGCCAGTTCCGACCAGGTTCCCCTGGCCTTACCCCGGCTGCCTTCGGCTTCGAATTCGGCGATTTCCCGCTTCAAGTCCCGCTTGCCGAACCACGGCAGGTCCTGCATCAGCGTGTAGCGGGTGCTGCCGACATTGCTGGGCAAAAGGGTGGGGTTCTGCTCGCCCCCCTTGGTGATGTCCATCAACTCGGTGCGGAACCTGGGGTCAGGCAAGGCACCGGCCGGCGTCACACGCTCGGCGGCGGCCTGCGCCTCGTAACGCATGCCGGCGTATTCGGGATTTGCCTCCCTGGCGATGGCAAGCAACCTTTCCACATCCGCACCCGGCGGTGCTTCCTGGGCCTGTGCCGCGAAGCACCAAATGCCGACAACAGCAGCGAACAAGAGGCCCCGGGGGCTCTGGAACGATTTCATGCGAAGGTCCTTGTTTGTCATTTAATCGGGCCGGCAAGCGCCGGTCCTTGGCGGCTTACTTTGCCGGCTCGAAGCGCAGCACGGTCATGTCGTCTGCTGGGTCGACGGCGAAGCGAATCTTCTGCCCTGGCTTCATTGTGTCGAGCCAGGCCGCATCCTTGACGCGATAAGTCATGGTCATCGCCGGCATGCCGCCGGGCAGTGGGCCGTGGGACAAGGTAACCTTTCCCGTTGATTTGTCAATTTTCTTCACCACGCCATCAGTCAGAGGCGTTTCGGCGGCGGATGCCATCTGCATCGCAGCGGGGCCGCCATGGCTGCTGTGGTCCATTTGCATTTGGGCAATACCGTGCGTGGAAAAGCCTGCGGTGGCAAGCACGATGAGAGCCGGGGTGATGAAAGTCTTCATGGATTTTCTCCTAGGGTTTAGTGTCGGGCAAAAACAAGGGTGATTGACGTCCCGTAGTTTGCACACCTCGCCCCGACAGAACGCTGACCGCAAGATTACATTTCTGTTATCTGCGCTGCGGAGCGGTCGAAGCAGCGCAGAATTGCGGCCACTTTGCATAAACAATGAAACTTTGCGGGACAGACCGGAGCGTAACGAAGCTCTGTCCTCAACTGATTAGGAGACGCTATGAAAATCCTCATTGTCGAGGACGAACCCAAGACCGGGGACTACCTGAAACAGGGCTTGGTCGAAGCCGGCTTCGTCGTCGATTTGGTGCGAGACGGCCGGGAAGGTCTGCATCACGGACTGACCGAGGCTTACGACCTGGCGATTCTCGATGTGATGCTGCCCGGAATCGACGGCTGGACGATCTTGCAGGGCATCCGCAAGGCTGGCAAGGACACGCCGGTCCTGTTCCTGACCGCGCGCGACCATGTCGATGACCGCGTCAAAGGTTTGGAACTCGGCGCGGACGACTATTTGGTCAAGCCCTTTGCTTTTTCTGAGTTGCTGGCCCGGGTGCGAACGCTATTGCGCAGAGGCAGCAAGACCACGGCGGCAGAGTTCCTGCATGCGGCAGACCTGGAACTCGACTTGATGCGACGTCGGGTCACGCGCGCAGGCAGGCGCATCGATCTGACGGCCAAGGAATTTGCCCTGCTTGAACTGTTGCTGCGCCGCCAGGGTGAAGTGCTGCCACGCTCGCTGATTGCGTCGCAGGTATGGGACATGAATTTTGACAGCGACACCAACGTCATCGAGGTCGCCATGCGCCGCCTGCGCGTCAAGCTGGATGATAATTTTGAGCCCAAGCTCATCCGTACCGTACGGGGCATGGGCTACGTTCTGGAGAATCCCGATTGCGCTTGACTGGAAGAAAATCGATCACCCGGCATTTGACTTTGCTGTTCGTCATCGCATCGTCGGCCGTCCTGCTATCGCTCGGGTTCGTAATCGCCTCCGCGGTGGAAAAACACTTCGAAGAGCAGGACATGGAAGTTTTGACGGGCAAGATAGAGATGGCCCGACATACCCTTGGGAACTTGAAGTCGACGGACGATCTCGAACGCATCAGGCAACTACTGGACAACTCGCTGATCGGACACCACGGCCTCGAAATGGCCGTCTTCGGCCCGGATCACGATGTAATCTTCGCCACGCCCAATGCCAGCTTTTCTCCCGACCTGTTGGCTGTCGACGCCAGCCACAGCCTGCACCGCCCGATTACCTGGACACTGGGAGAACAGACCTACCGCGGCATCGCGGCTGAACTGCCGACCGGCATCAGCGAACGCTCAAGGGTGATCGTGGCGGTGGCCACCGACATCGCGCACCATCAGGCGTTCATGCGTTCTTTCCTGCAGACGCTGTGGATCTTCGTTGCCGGCGCCGCCGCGCTGACCGGCTTTCTTGGCTGGGCAGCCGTCCGGCGCGGCTTGGCACCGCTGCGCGCCATGCGCGCCCAAGCGCAAGTGGTCACGGCGCAACAACTCAGCCATCGCCTGCCGGTGGAATCGGCGCCGGTCGAACTGGCTGAACTCGCCCAATCCTTGAATGAGATGCTGGCACGGCTGGAAGATGCGTTTCGCAGGCTCTCGGATTTTTCCTCAGACATCGCACACGAGTTGCGTACCCCGGTGACCAACCTGATGACTCAAACCCAGGTCGTCCTGTCGCGCCAGCGTAGCGCCGACGAGTACCGCAGCATTCTTGAATCGAACGCCGAGGAGTTCGAGCACATGGCTCGAATGATCTCGGACATGCTGCTGCTGGCCAAGGCCGAAAACGACTTGGTGGTGCCGACCCGGGAAACGGTCAAGCTGGCAGCAGAGGTTCTTGCACTGTTCGATTATTACGATGCGGTGGCCGAAGAAAAGGGGCTGCGCCTCACGCTTGAAGGCGACGCCGAGGTGAGCGCGGACCGGCTCATGTTGCGGCGGGCGCTGGGCAACCTGCTGTCGAATGCAGTCCGGCATTCGGCCGCGGACACAACGCTACGCGTCACTATCAGCGCAAGCGCGGACACAGTCTCGATTCGCATGGAAAACACCGGGGACGCGATTCCGCAGGAATATTTGGAGCGGGTTTTCGACCGCTTTTTCCGGGTCGATCCCTCGCGGCAACGCAGCAGCGAAGGCACGGGCCTGGGGCTGGCCATCACCAAGTCGATCGTCATCGCTCATGGCGGCACGATTTCGGTCGCATCGGCTGGCGCAGTAACCACATTCACGATCAGACTGCCACGCGCACCCTGAGCATCGACGTCCCCAGCGCCGAGCTGCCGAAGGCGCTGGTGGCGATTCGTTAATTCATGCGCTGACAAATTACTGACCAATTTGTAATTTATCCGTCACGTTCTTGTCGGGGTCCGCTTTGTACAGTTAACTCATATCGCAATGTGGCGATTGAAGCTGGACAAGACGGTACACGATGACGACCGACCTGCCCGGAAATGTCTATCAACCTTTAAAAGGAATCATCATGAAGCTCAAATTTACAGCAACCGCATTGATCCTCGCTTCCGGCCTGATCGCTGGCGCCCCATCCTTCGCCGGAGTCACTCGCGAACAAGTCAAGGCCGAACTCGCCGCAGCCATACGCACCGGTGACATCATGGCCGGTGGCGAGAGCGGCCTCAAGCTCAACGAGTTGTACCCGAACCGCTATCCAACCAAGCAGGTGCAGTCAAGCGTCACCCGTGAGCAAGTAAAAGCCGAACTCGCGGCAGCCGTACGCACCGGTGACATCATGGCCAGTGGGGAGACCGGCGGCAAGCTCAATGAGCTATACCCGAGCGTCTATCCGGCCAAGCAAGTGCAATCGAGCATCACTCGTGAACAGGTCAAGGCCGAACTCGCCGAAGCCATTCGTACCGGTGACTACGTGGCCGGTGGAGAGAGCGGCGGCAAGTGCAACGAGTTGCACCCGAACATGCATCTACCCGTGTGAGTTTGGACAGGCGTCACCTTGGATAGGCAGAAATACGCCAGATAAGGCACTCAGCAAACCGCAGCGGCTTGTTGCCGCTTCCCTGAAATCCCGCCCTCGTGGCGGGTTTTTTTCTTCAACTAGCAATTGCGTATTCCGGGGCTAGTTTGGGCGGGTCCGCGCTACAGCTCTGTTTTGGGGTGAATGGTGTTGGTCGGGGCGATTGTTAGCCTGACACCTGGAGACGGCCACCGCTTCGGCTTGGTTGTTCGCCGGGGTGTTCAGCGCGCTGCTCTGGCATGCTGCGGTATTTTACGGCTCCGGCCGTTTTTGGGCTCTGGGTCAACATTCAATCGGCGCCAACAAGCTGACCAGCCACACCCTTGAGAGGTGGAAGTCGCAAGACGATCTCGAACGCATTACGCAACTGCTGAAGCACTCGCTCGTCGGACACCACAGCCTCGAAGTGATTGTCCTCAGTCCGAATCACGATGTGATCTTCGCCACGCCGAACGCCAACTTCTCCCTCGACCTGGTGGCTACCAGCGCCGCCCGCAGCCCACACCGCCCGATCACCACGACGCAGGGAGAACAGAACTACCGCAGCATCGCCGCTGAATTGCCAACCAGCAAAGCAGCGGAAGCCGTCTTTCCTGTTTTGCCATTCTATGAATCTATCTTGCCCCGGTTCATGGTTTGTGTCAGCCGCTTCATTGTGCAATCTTCTTTGGCTGTGTGCTACCGCACTGACGTCGGAAGGATGTCCGCATAGATTCGCTTTAGCGGCACGGCTTCCGATGCCATTTTGTCATGCGCTTTTAGCGGCCACAGCGGATATATCGGCTGACGGCACCTGAGGAATTTGGATTACATTGCCCGGATTCGTCCGGCCGCAGAATCATCTGTCGGTGTCAAGCGCCCTGTGTCGAACTAATCCGCTAGTTTCTTCAATTCAATAAGGAAAATTCATGCAAAATTTTCGTGCTATGGCTGTTGGTACGGTGTCTCTGTTGGCCACCGGCGTCTCTTTCGCGCAGAGCGGAAACATGATGAATGGGGGCGCCTGGGGCGGCGGCTGGATGGGCGGATACGGCGGGATATGGATGCCGATTTTGCTTGTTATCGTGGTTGTCGCTCTTGTGGTGTGGGTCATCAAGCAAAAGAAGTGATCTGGGTCGGGAAGCCTGCAGAGCACTGCGAGGCGTCCTGAATTACAAGCACGGCTGCAGGCAAAAAGGTCCGGGGGCCAGGTTCCAGGCCTTCTCACACAAAATTCGGTTAGGTTCGAACCAGGGCATTTTTTGCCCATCACAAAGATCAAGGAAACTTCATGTATTACATAGTTGAAACCAACAAATCATTCAACCAAGCATCGACAGATCTTGAATCGGCGGTTATCCATCATGGCTTCGGGGTGCTGCATGTCCACGACTTGGGGACCACACTTCGCAGTAAAGGCATTGCATTTAATCAGGAGTGCAAGATTTTTGAAGTCTGCAATCCGGCTCAAGCTGCAAAAGTTTTGTCCACCGATATGCGCCTCAACATGGCGTTACCGTGTCGTATCTCGGTGTATACGGAGAAGGGAAAAACGCAGATTGGCCTTATCAAGCCAGCGCAAATGCTTTCGGCGCTATCTCAGGATGCCGCGTTAGTTCAAGTTGCCAAAGAGGTCGAGGAAAAGACCATCCAGATGGTTGACGAGGCGAAATGAATACGCTACCTGACGCCATGAACACTAGCGCATTTCACGCTCTCTCCGGTTGCCAAAAATGTGCCGGTTGTGGCGGACGTTGCACTGTCATGCAGGCGCTGGTGGCGAGGGTATTTGCGTTAACCGGGGATATCGCCAACGCCATGTCTGCTGCAGGATGAGGGACCGGATCACCTGCCTAACCATCCGGCGACGTGGGTGAATACAAAGCATCTTGCAGGCAGTCTTTCGATGACCGGCCGCGGCCCCGCCGGTCGCCATTCGTTTTCTGAGCTTGGCGCTTTGGCCCGCTCCAACGGTCAGTTCGCGTTCGGACCGATGTCTTTGAGCGCCGCTTGTGCATCGAGTCCGCCTTGCTTCGCAGTTCCCCATGTTTCCAACGTTACCCAACCTAACAAGGAGTTTGCCATGACCCATTTTCGATTCATTCCACTTGCCATTGTCCTCGCCACCGCCAGCACACTGATTGCTTGCAACACCGCCCCGGCGATGCCCATGGGCACCGCAGCTGCCAACAACATGGCCACACCGGACCAGATGGCCAAGATGGATGCCCAGATGAAGACCATGCAGGGCATGCACGAAAAGATGATGAACGCCAAGACCCCGGAAGAGCGTAGCAAGCTAATGGCCGAACACATGAAAACCATGCAGGACGGCATGGCAATGATGGGCGGCATGAAAGGCGCTGGCATGGGTAGCATGCAAGGCCAAAAGCCGATGCCAGCCAACATGAACGAACGTCAACAAATGATGGAAAAGCGCATGGGAATGATGGAGGCCATGATGCAAATGATGATGGACCGAATGCCACCGCCTGCTACCAAGTAAAGGAGTCAACTATGTATGGTTTTTATCCATGAATGTTAGGAGCGTATGGCTGTACTGATCGACCTGCAGAAAAGTACCGTGCTGCGAGCGGCACCGCGACTAATGCAAATCCTGCGCGTGCTCGCCCGACACAAGTTCCTGGGAGCCCTGTTCGGCAGGGGACATTGGCCGCCACCAAAGGAGGTACGGGAAACCTTCGAGGAGCTGGGGCTAGTCTTTCTCAAATTCGGACAAGTGCTCGCGTTGCGGCGCGACCTGCTGCCGGCCGCCTACATCGATGAGTTGGAGTTGCTGCACAACCAGTTGCCGGCGATGGACAGTCACGTGGTTCGCGCGACGCTCATAGTCCAACTGGGCGCCCCGTTTACTGAGTTGTTCTCAGCGTTCGGCGAAACGCCGCTAGCCGCCGCGACCATCGCCCAGGTGCATGAGGCGACAATGCCGGACGGGCGTCACGTGGCCGTGAAGGTGCAGCGGCCCGGCCTTAAAGCAATAATCTCCACCGATATCGCGGCACTGACTTACCTGGTAGGTCTGGGAGAAAAGCTCTTTCCGCGTCTGCGCGCCCTCGATCTCCCTGTTGTGGTGCGTGAATTGGCCAACAGTCTTCACCGGGAAACTGATTTTGGTCGCGAAGCGCGTTCCATCATGCTCATTCGCGCCGCGCTGGCAGATGTCCCCGATCTCTGGATTCCGGATGTCGTGGCAGAGTATTCGGGAGAAACCGTGCTTACGATGGAGTACTCGGCCGGCGAACGGGTGGATAGCTACGCCAAGCTGCACCCGGAAGCGATGCCGCGGGTGATCAACACCCTGGTAAAGCTGATGCTGCATTCGATCTTCGAAGAAGGGTTGTTTCATGCCGACCCGCATCCCGGCAATGTCTTCGTTCTGCCCGATGGGCGGCTCTCCCTTCTCGATTTTGGGAATACGGGCGACCTTGACGAGCCGATGCGCGAATCGCTGACACTCCTGCTCGAAGCGGTCGTCAAAGGCGATGCGCGGGCCGCCACCGAGGCTTATCTGGAAATGGCGCCGGCGAATGAAAAAGTCAACCGTGCGGAGCTATTGGTGGACATCAAGGCAGTGATTTATGAAATCCGCAGGACCAATCTGGCGGATGTTTCGATCGGGAATGCGTTCGAATCTCTGCTGCGTGCCGGAAGCCGGAACGGGGTACACAATCCTGGCGAGTTTGTCCTGCTGACGCGTGCTTTCGTCATCCTGGAGTCGATGATTGGCCAACTCGCCCCGAGCTATAACCACATGGAATCGTTTCGCGAAGAAATCTCACGCCTGACCGCACAGCACTTCTCACTGGGGCGGATAAAGGAAAAGACCACCAAGCTTGCGCGCGAAATGGAGCGACTGATAAACGATGCGCCCGGCGACACGCGACGCATCCTGCGACGTATCGCCGAAGGCAATCTCGGTCGACTTCCGGGTTTGGAGGCCGTGGGACGTCGCTTCAGCCGCAATCTGGAGCGGCTCACGAGTGCCATCGCTTTCGCGGCTCTCGTGATCGGCGGCTCGATGTTGTTGCTTACTCCGATGGGTGGCTGGCACCATATTCTCGGCGAAACAATGATTGTCGGTGGGATTGTCGGCATTATCATTTCGCGGATTCGTGCTTTGCGTCGCGACCCTGACCAACACTGACGCGCGCCTTCTGAATGCACTGCAGATTGACGTCGTTTGGACTTCGAGCCTGTTAACGCATGTCTGGCCGGCTTGGGTAGCATGAGCAAGACACCGAGCAGGAGATAGAACCAGAACGCGATGCGTGGCACGTTCAGAAGGCTGTGGATCTGGCCAACCAACAGGAACCCCGCTCAAAGCAGCGGTGCCCAACGTCCGCATCGGGTCTTCAATTGGGCGCTGCGCATAGTGATAGGTTCTTTAGCAGTTGAGGCCTGGGACTGGCCATCACCAGGTCGATCGTCGTTCTCCCATGGAAGCACGATCTCGGCCGCGTCGTCAGGCGAGTTGACCACGTTTACTGTCAACCTGTCGCACATCCCGGGCGTCACAGCCTCACGAAATACAAGGTACGACATCCATCTCAACCGTGTTTCCATCAGCACTTGGTTGAGACGGAGCGTGATATTTTCTAGTGCATTCCGTTCATCATGGTGGTTGCGGTGTTGGGAGCAGCGGCAGTTGTCATCCCCGCGCTCTGCATGGCAGCCTGCATAGACGTGGACGTGGTCGTGGTCGATGTCATGTCAACCGATTGCATGGGCATGGCGAGCGTTCCATCCGCCTTGATGATGGGCATGTATGCCGTCGTTACGGTCTGGGCATTCAATGCAGCGAGGACCGTAGCAGCCTTTGTTGGATCAGTCGTCGCCGCGCCTGTCATCACACTAGCCATCACGTTCACGGTACATGCGATTTGCTGAGGGGTAGATGTTCCTGTCGCGTTGCAGGCGGCACCATTCGAATCTTTCAGCGAACCTGCGTATTTGGCTGCCATCATCACTCTTGTCAGCTGCTTGACCATATTGGCCTGCTGGCCCAGCATGGCCGGGTCGGAGCCATTGTTCTTCAGATCCATCATCGGCTTGATGCTCAGGTCAACGCCCAAGCCTGCCATCATTGTCCCTACCGTGGTCATGGCTTGGGTGATCTTGCCTGCATCTATGCCAGATGTGCCCATTGCACTGGCCGCCATTTCGCTAAACGGCGTCACATAAACGGTGGTCGTGGCGGATACCGCGGGGACCATTGCCCTCATGGTCATGTTGTAGGGAATATAGGCACCGGTGGTTTCGTCGAGCATCGTAGTTCCAGTCCCCGCCATGACTTTTATCATTGCTGGGCCGGTATAGCCGTCGCTCATCGTGACGCTGAATGAACCATCGGGCCCCGTGGTCCCCGATGCGCACGTCGCGTCCGCCTCTGGTATGCCGTTCACGATTCGGCAAACGAGAACATTGGCCTGTTTCACAAGGCCTTTGGCGGCTGTACCGCTCACTGTGGTAGGTGTATGGGAACCTACCGTACCGAGGCCGGAATCGCCACCTCCGCCACACGCTGACAACGCCAACAAGCCAGCCACGGGTATTCCAATTTTTGAAACGATCTTCAAATATGCATTCATGAGTTACTCCAAAAAAAGAAATGACTTTTAAAAATTATCTAAAACGATCCATTGTTTCCAGACATATCAAAGTCTGCTCTTTCGAAACCGCCACAACGGTGACGCAGGGATTACATTTTTGTAAGGTTGGTGTCATGCTGAATGAAGTCTTCAACCTCTTAGGGAAACGCGGATCAAATCAACTTTGACCACCTCAGCGGCGTAGCGCGTGTTTTTTGTTCGCGACGGAAGCGCTGGAGCCCAATTTACAAGCCTGCAGATCTTAAAGCCGCCCGGATGCGAATGCGCCAAACCTTCATATGCACGCTCACACGCACTTTGAGCTGGTGGGCCATGCGCCAGGGCCACGAGCTGCGCACCTGCTCCAGTAGGCGGTCTTTCCAGTTTTTCCAGGGGGTGTAGAGACGTGCAAACCACTTCAGCTGCATCAGCGCGGGCTGGGTGAGCTGAAACAGCCGCGCCGCCAGCGCCGTGCCGGTGAGCTTGGCGGCCAGCACCAGCCCCAAGCCCAGCATGACATGGCCTCGGCCAAACAGGTAAAGCGCCAGCAGCTTGATAGGCACCAGCGCCCCCACAGGTATACCAAAAACCAGCAGGGCCGCCCAGGGCGGCAAGCGCGTAATCAGCCGCTCCAGCTGGCCCCACCACGGCAACCTGCCCAGTGCGGCAAAGCCTGCAGCCAGCTGCTCCCAGCCCCATTCCTCGAACAGCAAAAGCAGGGCAACCGGCGCGAGCAGGAGGGCCCGGAGGATCTTTTTAAGCAGGTTCAAGTCGCGTCAGGCTTCAACGCCTGCTGGAAAGGCTTTGACCCACGCGAGTATCGGGGGTCGCTGAATGAGCCACGCATGCCTGTTGATCTGGAAGCTGCACCGAAAGTTGCGCCGCGAGGCAAGGTCTTCGATGGCTGCGAAATTTCATGTCAGCATTGTGCTGTACCGGCCGCAGACATCGGCGGGCGGGCGGGAACTGCAGCCTTCGCAGTTGTCAAGCCAGCGGTGTGTTGACGCTATCCCTGTTCATGATGTGGTTGACTGCGCCGCGGCGTTCCAGCCGGTCTTCCAGCTGGCCCATGTAAGCGGCCATGGTGTTGTCGGATTGCTCGATGCGGGTCAGCAGTGCCTGCTGCTGCTGGGCAAAGCGCTCGGTCAGCACGGTGCTGACGGCGACGTCGTGTTGCTGCGCGGCCGTGGCTTGCGTTTCCAGGTAGCTGCGCAATTCGGTAAAGCGCGAGGCTTCGGCCTTATCGGCCAGCTCGCGCTGAGTGTTCAGTTCACGGGCATTCTTTCGGGTTTCAATCAGGTGGGTGCTTTGCATATAGAGCGTGCTGGCCAGAAAAACAACCGTTGCCGCGACCAGCAACAGCAGCATGACCAGGCCCAGCGAAACCTGGATGGTGGTGAAGCCCAGGCTTAGCACGCTGATGCGCGTGAACTCGTCCACGTTGAGTGCGACAAAGCCCGCAACAAGCAGAATGGCAATGACTAAAAGAATGGTGCGGATACGCATGGTTGTCTTTCTGGAGGACTGAATAAATTCGCTACAAAGTAGCTTGCAATTATGAGCATGAGGGTCCTTTTCAGCTGTGGGACAATGCCGTCCCTTGACGTCAGTTTATGGGGGGAAGGGCTTGCCGGCAGGCCGCAAGCCTGTCCCAGCTCATGGCCTTCTCATAGCCTTCCAGCCGAACACTATTTTTCCAATATGCAGAAAATCATCCGCCAGATTGCCGCAGAAATCAAAGCCCAGGAACATCAAGTCAAGGCAGCGGTGGAGCTGCTCGATGGCGGCGCGACTGTACCGTTTATTGCGCGCTACCGCAAGGAAGCCACCGGCGGGCTGGACGACATCCAGTTGCGCGAACTCGAATACCGCCTTAGCTACCTGCGCGAGCTCGAAGACCGCCGCGAAGCCGTTTTAAAAAGCATTGAAGAGCAGGGCAAGCTCACGCCACCGCTGCGCGCCGCCATTGAGCGGGCCGCCACCAAGCAAGACCTGGAAGACCTGTACCTGCCCTACAAGCCCAAGCGCCGCACCAAAGGCCAGATTGCACGCGAAGCCGGCATTGAGCCGCTGGCCGATGCGCTGTTTGCAAATTCCACGTTGGTGCCCGCCGACGAGGCCGCCGCCTATGTGAAAACCGAAAAGAACGAAAGCGGCGACGATTTCACCACAGTGCAGGCCGTGCTCGACGGCGTGCGCGACATCCTGAGCGAGCGCTGGGCCGAAGATGCCGCACTGGTGCAGTTGTTGCGTAACTGGCTCTGGAGCGAAGGCCTGTTTTCGTCCAAGCTGGTCACCGGCAAGGACGAAAACAACGCCGATAACGCCAAGTTCCGCGATTACTTCGATTACGACGAGCCGATTGGCCGCGTGCCCTCGCACCGCGCGCTGGCGGTGTTCCGTGGCCGCGGGTTGGAGATTCTGGACGCCAAGCTGGTGCTGCCGGTGCCGCCAGAAGCAGGCCAGCCCAGCATTGCCGAAGGAAAAATTGCACTGCATCTGGGCTGGAGCCACAAGGCACGGCCGGCCGACGATCTGATCCGCAAATGCGTGGCCTGGACCTGGCGCGTCAAGCTCAGCCTGTCGCTGGAGCGCGACCTGTTCACCCGCCTGCGGGAGGACGCCGAAAAAGTCGCCATCAAGGTGTTTGCCGACAACCTGCGCGACCTGCTGCTGGCCGCGCCCGCTGGCCCGCGCGTGGTGATGGGGCTTGACCCAGGCATTCGGACCGGCGTGAAAGTGGCCGTGGTCGATGCCACCGGCAAGCTGGTGGAAACCGCCACGGTCTTCCCGCACGAGCCACGCAAAGACTGGGACGGCTCGCTCCACACCCTGGCCAAGCTCTGCGACAAGCACGGCGTCAACCTGATCGCCATTGGCAACGGCACGGCCAGCCGCGAAACCGACAAGCTGGCCGCCGACCTGATGAAGCAGATTGACGGCATGCAGCGCGTGGTGGTCAGCGAAGCCGGCGCATCGGTCTATTCGGCCAGCGAGTTTGCCAGCCAGGAAATGCCCGACGTGGACGTGAGCCTGCGCGGCGCCGCCAGCATTGCGCGCCGCCTGCAGGACCCGCTGGCCGAGCTGGTCAAGATCGACCCCAAATCGATCGGCGTCGGCCAATACCAGCACGACGTGAACCAGAGCGACCTGGCGCGCAGCCTGGACACCGTGGTTGAAGACTGCGTGAACAGCGTGGGCGTGGACCTGAACACCGCCAGCGTGCCGCTGTTGGCGCGCGTGTCGGGCCTGAGCCAGACGGTGGCCAAGTCGGTGGTGCGCTGGCGCGACGTCAACGGCGCCTTCGCCAGCCGCGCCGATTTGCTCAAGGTCACCGGCCTGGGCACCAAAACCTTTGAGCAGAGCGCCGGCTTTTTGCGCCTGCGCGGCGGCAGCAACCCGCTGGACATGACCGGCGTGCACCCTGAAACCTACGCGGTGGTGGAGAAAATCATGGTGCACACCGGAAAACCTGTGGCCGAACTGATGGGCCGCGCCGAGATGCTCAAAACCCTGAAACCCGAGCTGTTCGCCAATGAGAAGTTCGGTGTCATCACGGTCAAGGACATCCTGGCCGAGCTGGAAAAACCAGCGCGCGACCCGCGCCCTGACTTCAAGGTGGCGCGCTTTAACGACGGCATTGAAGACATCAAGGACCTCAAGGAAGGCATGATGCTGGAAGGAACCGTCAGTAACGTGGCGGCCTTTGGCGCGTTTGTGGATATTGGTGTGCACCAGGACGGCCTGGTGCATGTGAGCCAGTTGGCCAACAAGTTTGTGACCGACGCGCGCGAGGTGGTGAAAACCGGCGACATCGTCAAGGTGCGCGTGACCGAAATCGACGTGGCGCGCAAACGCATCGGCCTGACCATGAAACTGGGCGATGCCCCCGCACGGCGCGACGGCCCGCGTGACAACCGCTTTGAAAGCGCGCGGCCCGGCCCGCAAAATCGCGGCGGTTATGGCGGCGGGCGTCAAGGTGCACCTCAGCCTGCAGCAGGGACTGCCATGGAGTCGGCCTTCAGCAAGCTGGCGGCACTCAAGAAATAGGGCCAAGGAGGGAAGGGTGGGCGAGGGCGTGCCTCGGTCTCACCCACGACGGCTTTTTAGGAAGTTTGATGGTCAAATAGCCCTGTAGCCCATATAGAACGTTAGCAAACAGCTATAAAAAATATAGCAAATTGCAGACCGACCATCTATAAACTCAAGATCAGTCCTCCGATGAAAGCCCTCCGCTTCTACGTCGGCGCCTCTGGCGCGACGGCATATCGAGAAAAACGGTTTGCAGCCGCAAGACATTGCGGTGGTGCCAGGCGCAGCGGGCGGCCCCCAAGGGCCTGATTCTGGGTGCACTTGACCGTTTCATCTTGGGTGACTGGCTGGCCCGGACCACGCACCCGGTGCATCTGGTGGGGTTCCTCGATAGGCGCATGGCCACGGCTTGCCTGAATGACCCGCTGGCCGCCTTTGAAAGGCTGGAGCATGACGATATTCACCAGCACTACGAACTGCAACCGGGGCAAAAGGGGTGACCGCAAGGATTCGTGCGAAATTGGGCAACAAGCCCAATAGTTATAACGCTGCGCCTCTGCGTGGTGTATTGGTGCCAACGGAACAAGGAAATCAGATAGGCCATTTCCATACATTCACTTTCAGCCACTATCAGGATGCCCTTCACCCTTTTTTTGCACCGTCTATCCTTCGCGGATGTGATAGATCCGCTCGAACGTCGGAATGAATTTTCCAGCCTGGTCCGGGCACTTTAATTGCGAGCGCTTTACTGAAAGTTCAGTTCGGCTGTCTTGGTGACCAAACACCAGTTGCTGCAGCACTGCCCATTCGATGGTCTTGAGCGCGATGGGACTCGACCTGCCATAGCACGAATTCAAGCTGGTAACTGCCGCGCCACCATCTCGACCACGCTTTCAATCTTTGTGGGCCACTGGTCGGCTTCGGCACCGGCCATGAAGTTCAGGCGGCAACTGGCACAGGACACCACCACGGTATCAGCGCCTGTGGCATTGATCTGCTCACGTTTGATCTCCCATGCCTTGTGGCGCAAGCCCTCAGCGCGGTTGATAAGAAAGACGCCAGCCCCGCCACCACAGCACCAGTTTTGCTCAGCCGTGGGGGTGGTCTCAATCAGGTCCATACCCAGCGCTTTGAGCGCATCACGCGGCTCGGTCATCACGCCGCCATGGCGCGCGAGCTTGCAGGCGTCGTGGTACGTGATCTTGCGGCCGGCTTGCGCAGGCTCTGCGGGCAGCAGCTTAAGCCGACCGCTGGTGACCTCGCGGCCAATGTATTCAGATACTGCCAACACGTCAAACGGTAGCGGCTGGCCGTTGGTCAATCGTCCGTCCCAGCGCAACGCAGGGTAAGCGTGGCCGCACTCGGGCAGGATGACGATTTTGGCGTCAATAGTCAGCGCCTCATCAATCAGGCGCTGGCTAGCGGCTTTTTGCAGCGCCTCGCTGCCCGACAACAGACCAAAATTCGCCGCCTCGAAACCGGCACTGCGCAGCGTCCAGCGCACCCCCAGATAGTTTAGGATACGCGCCGCAGCCGCGAGCGCATCCTGATATAGCAACACGTCGATCACGGTAGTGACCAGCATCACGTCGGCTTTGGGCTCGTCCAACGGAATTACAATGCCCTGCGCGCGCAGAGTTTCTAGTGTCTGCTGGAGCTGCGCCGGGCCGACACCGAACACTGTGCCGCGTTCGGCCTGTTCTTGTGCAACAGCCTGCAGTTCAAGCGGCGCAAGCCCCGCTTCGTAAAGCGCTTCTCGCATCACGTTCACGCCGCGCGCGGTATTGACGCCCATGGGGCAGATCATGCTGCAGCGGCCACATTCGGTGCACGAGTCATAGACCAGTTCCTGCCACTCCTTAAGGTCGGCCACGGTGATGTCGGGGGTGAACAGGCGTTTCAGGGGCGCGAAGGCCGAGGTCTCACGCGCATGCACGCGGCGCAGTAAATCCAGCTTTCGGCTGGGACTGTACTTGGGGTCCCCCGTGCTTTGGTAGAAATGGCAGGACTCAGAGCAGTAGCCGCAGTTGACGCAGGCTTCGAGGTCGAGCGCCAGTCCTCGGTCGATCTTGGCGCGCATGACAGTCTTGGCACGCGCCAGCCGTTCCACGTCAGTCAGTGGAACGGGCTGCGCCATCTCCGGCAGGTGGTGAATGGCTTCCAGAAAACCATGAAAAACATCCATATTAATCATGAGCGCACTCCGCGACGGCCGAAGAACGTGGCCAGCTGCATGCGGGCCGGCAGCACCAAAAAGGCATGCATCAGTTTGCCGAACGGAAACCACATCAGTAGCAATTCCAGCGTCAGCAAATGCACTGCCAGCGGGCCGGGATAGATCACATGGTCACGCGTCAAGATGCTGGCGGACGAATCACCGATCACCGCCATGCCGGTGACGAGGGGAAGGAATGTGACGGTCCAAGTGATCCAATCGTCGGCCTTGGAAATCTTTTTCAATACTGGATCGGTCAGGCGAAATAGCAGGGCCAGGAGCAGCGAAATTATGGTGACGGCGGCAGAAAGGTACATCACAAGGTCGGGAAGCGCCGGCCACGACAAGCTGGTAGTGCGCCGGACGAAGGCAATGTGCGGCGCGTAGCCCAGAAACACAACAGCCAGCCCTATGTGAAATACATAGGGGTTGCTGTTGACCAGGGTGGCGCTTGGATGAAAGCCACCCCTTGGCACCATACGTGTGAATGCCGCTCTGAGTGCGGCGCCGGTGCCAAATTCTTGCCGCGCGGGCGCACCAGTCGTTTGTGAAACAGGTATTCGCCACAAAGAAAAGAGGCGCCAAGAGACGCCCACGACGAAGATAAAAATCGCTACGATAAGAAAGGGACCGCGTACCCAGTTCAGGAGATTCATGCGATTGCCCCTTTTTTAAATTAATTTTTTTACATTACGACGAACGTCGGAAAATTTGGTTGATAAACATCAAGCTGTGGACTGAACCTGACTGGGATTCGTCTACACAAGACGCTGTATATACAGATACAGCCAAGGAAAAAGCAGACGAGCTTTGTAATGCATTGAATGAGGTCGTGGAAGTGCTAAGAAAAGAAGTTCACGAGATGATTTCAGTGCCACACACTTAACAAAGCGTTCAATTCGTTCGCTACGCTCACTGGGAAATCTCACACGCTGCGTTCGCTCTGTTCCGGCTGCCCATTAACGTGGCGTTCTAACCCTCTGCTTTTCGGAGTCATCACTGGCCGCTTTGGGCATGCTGTTGCCAGCCACTCGCCGTCACTGACCGACTCCTCACAGTCTTTTTCTGTCGTTCGGGGATACACGTTTGACCGTCCGGCGTCAGCCGAAAGGTGCCGGCGAGCCTCTGAATGTGGTCAGGGGAGGCGCAACCATCAAAGCGACTGCTCCAACATCTCCTCATAGTCCTCCACGCTGGCCAGCCGCGGATTCGTCTTGTGGCAATGATCGGCCAGCGCGCCTTCGATGATGCGGCTGAACTGGTCGCGCTGTACGCCCATCGCCGCCAGGCCGGTGGGCAGGCCGAGGCGGGCGTTCATGTCATTGATGGCTTCGGGAATGTCGCTGCCTAACGCCAGCCCCATGGCGCGGGCCATGCGGTCCAGGCGATGCTCTTTCTGCACCGATTCGGCTTGGGCGTTAAAGCGCACCACGGCGGGTAAGAACATGGCGTTCAGCGTGCCATGGTGCAGGCGTGGGTCAACACCGCCCAGGCTATGGCTCAGCGAATGCACGCAGCCCAGCCCTTTCTGAAAGGCCATGGCGCCCTGCATCGAGGCACTCATCATGTTCAAACGTGCCCTGCGGTCGCTACCGTCGCGCGTGGCGCGCTCGATGTGCGTCCAGCCGCGCTCCAGGCCATCCAGCGCAATGCCGTCGGCCGGTGGGTTGAAGGCGGGCGCCATGAAGGTTTCCATGCAATGCGCAATCGCGTCCATGCCGGTGGCGGCGGTCAGTTTGGCGGGCAGGCCGAGGGTAAGTTCTGGGTCGCAAATCGCGGTTTTTGGCACCAGGTACCAGGAGTGAAAACCCAGCTTGCGGTGGTCGTCCACGATGAGGATGGCGCCGCGCGCCACTTCGCTGCCGGTGCCGCTGGTGGTGGGCACGGCAATCAGCGGCGCCACGCGCTCGGTGATTTTCGGTGAGCCGCCTTCGATGGTGGCGTAGGTTTTGAGCGGGCCTTCGTGAGTGGCGGCAATCGCCACGCCCTTGGCGCAATCAATCGCCGAGCCGCCGCCCACGGCAATCAAGCCGTCGCAGCCGCTGGCTTTGTACAGCGCGGCTGCCGCGCGCACCGCTGCTTCGGTGGGGTTGGAGGGCGTCTGGTCAAACACGGCCACCGTCATGCCGGAGCCTGACGGATTCAGGGCATCGAGCGCTTTTTGTAGTATGCCTGCCGCCTTGACGCCGGGGTCTGTAACGATGAGAGGCCGGGTGATGCCGACACGCTCGCATTCCTGCCTGAGCAGTTTGATGGCGCCAAATTCAAACTGGATCTGGGTGACGTAGTAAATGAAGGCCATGGCTTGCTTGTCTTTCTGCGTTGTACGATGCGGGGCTAATCCCTGATCTTGTCCCAATCTTGTCCGAATCAGGTTCACTCTACTTTAATAGCTGCAGACGCCCATGAATTGCAAGAAAACCCTGATCGCAGTCACTTTGGCGCGTGATGGCCGCGCTCATGCCGATGCGGCGCGGGCGCTGCGGCAAGCTTTTGGCACACTTTCAACCTGACTTCACCAATATGAAACGACAAGACTTTCGATTTTTTCACCGACTGCGCGTGCGCTGGGTGGAAGTTGACATGCAGAAAATCGTGTTCAATGCGCATTATTTGATGTACTTCGACACGGCCATGGCGGACTACTGGCGCGCGCTGGCCCTGCCGTATGAAGAGGCCATGCTGCAGCTTGGCGGCGATCTTTACGTCAAAAAAGCCAGCATTGAGTACCACGGGTCGGCGCATTTTGATGACCGGCTCGATGTGGCGCTCACATGTGCCCGTGTCGGCAAGTCGTCCATGGTTTTCTCCGGTGCCATTTTTCGTGGGGATGAGTTGCTCATCACCTGTGAGCTGATCTATGTGTTTGCGGACCCGGCATCACAAACCGCCAAACCCGTGCCGGACGCGCTGCGCAGCCTGCTGACATGCTTTGAAGCCGGGGAGGCGATGCTCCAGATCAAAACCGGGGGCTGGGCCGCCTTGGGCACGGATGCGGCGAAAGTGCGAACCGCCGTGTTTGTGCAGGAGCAGGGTATTCCGTTGGAGATGGAGTGGGATGAAGCCGACGCCACAGCCGTTCATGCCGTAGCCTACAACAGCCTGGGGCAGGGCATCGCCACGGGGCGGCTGCTCAGGCACGCCAGTGATGTGGGCAAGATAGGCCGCATGGCGGTTCACCGCGCCCTGCGGGGTTCACACGTCGGGCAGAGCATCCTGCACACATTGATGGACGCCGCCCAACAACGCGGCGATGCCGAGGTCATGCTGTACGCACAACGCAGTGCCGAAGGTTTTTACCAGCGCCTGGGTTTTGCGCCGCGTGGAGCGCCTTTTGACGAAGTCGGCATTCCGCATATTGAAATGTTCAAGGCGCTTTAGGGTCAGCTATATCAAAGCGCTGGCAGTTGCTGCCAAGGGACCAGAAAGCTGCTGGTCTGCGGGGTAGCGCTGCTGTGGCCGTGGGAGGCTCCCGCTATTTCTTTCGCCGGCTGTTCTGCGTGCAGATGCGTGCGTTCTTCCACTCGAACATCCCAGCGCCGCGCGCCCTCGCGGCTGTCCTGCGCGCTGGCAAGCAACACGGTACTGCAGCGTGTGCCATAGGCGTGTTCGGGAAATTCCACAAAGGCGCTGGACAAGGCCTCTTCGAACGCCAGGGGCACGCCGGTGGCGGGCAGTTGCTCGCTACGGGCACGTTCGCGGTTGGCCAGTCCCGTCCAGAGTAAGTCTTGCATCGCATCCGGGGCATCCGACTCAGGCGCATTCGCTTCCGTCAAGGCGGCAGCCAGCACTCTCTTCAGTGCCGTGGTTTTGGGCCACGGCGTGTTCAGTGCCGCATTGGAGAGGCCATACACTCCGGGTTCCAGTGGCTGCACCTGCAGGGTCGAAGCGGCGGCGGATTTGTTGGTGATCCACGTCCAGGCATTTCGCTGAAAATCACCAAGCACCAGGTTGAAGCCGCCGTAGGCTGCGCCGTCTTTCTGCAGCGCCAGTGCAAACGCTTCGGCGTCGCCGCCCTCTTCAAGCCAGCGCGTCACCAGTTCGCCGCGGGAACGTGGCGCAGCTTGGGGCTTAGCCTCGCGCACATTGGTGAGAAACGCCACCCGCCCGCCGGAAGTCATGCCCAGCCAGGTTCCACCGGCGCGCAGGTCGCGCCCGGAAATGATTTCCTGTCCATGGGCGGTTCGCCAGCGGCCCAAAGGCTGGGTCGGACGGTTCAAAAACTCATCGCGGTTGGCCGCAATCACCAGCGGCCAACGGGCCGAAGCGCCGATGGCAAATGCGATCAAACACATGTTGAAGCCTTTAAACTCATGCGTTTAACTATCAGTGCGCTCAGATATCTTCGAGCAAGGAGTAGGGCAGTGGCAGCAGCGCCAAAGCAGCGCCTGTGGCAGTCCCCAAGGTGAGGCGCCCATCAGCCGCATCGGCAGCGGCTGACGTCTGCATCGACACAATCGCGTCAAACCCGCCCGAGGGGTTGGCCGCAGCAGCGGCCACCAGTCCGCAGGGTTGCTCCGCGTCGGATGCGTGAAACACCTCTTGCCCGACAGCGGGTGTTCCTGCGGTATGCACCAGGTAGGCGCGCCGTTTCAGCGTGCCGCGAAACTGGCTGCGCGCCACGACCTCCTGGCCGGGGTAGCAGCCCTTTTTGAAGTTCACGCCCTCCACGGATTCGTAATTGAGCATTTGCGGCACGAAGGCCTCAAAAATCGGCTGGGTGATCATGGCAATGCCCGACCGCACATCCAGCCAGTGCCACACGGCCAGGTCGACGTGCGGACCTTGGGGCGCGGGTGAACCGGCAGGCGCACACCAGAGCGCGCGCGGCAGACCGGCGCCCGGGTGTAAAAACACCAGATTTGCATCATCAATATCGACCTTAGACCAAGCAGGACGGGAACCGTCAGCTATTGATTCAATAGTATTAAGTGTATTTCCAACCACGCCGTACAGCGCAAAATCACCGCTGGCGTCACTGAGTTTGGCGTTGGCGCGCAACACAAACATCGACAAGCGCTTGAGTGTGGCGGCCAGAATGTCGCGGCTGCACACCAGCAAGACTTCTTCATGGCTACGCTTGAACAGCACAAAGCTGGCCTGCATGCGGCCTTTGGCATTGCAAAAAGCGGCCAGGCGCGCTTCCGACAGACTCAGCAAGGCCACGTCCTGCGTCAGCTGGCCCTGCAAAAACTTCACGGCCTCAACGCCAGCCACGCGAATCACCCCCAGGTGCGTCAGTTCGGCGATGCCGGAAATATCTAGGGCAGTGCTGGGCATGGTCATGGGGCGGTTTGCTATGGTGGTGGAGATATCCTGAATTATCATAGCCCCTTGGTTTTGCGTTCCATACTGAAAAGGTAGCTCGGTTGTGCGTCGTGTCTTTACAAGTTTGCTGAAATGGGTGTTGGCCGGTGCCCTGCTGCTGGGCGGTGCGGCTTGGTGGTGGCTGCACCAACCCATTCCCCTGCGGCTGCAGCCGGGCAGCCAGGTGGTGGACCTTGAAATCGAGCTCGGTACACCCGCCAGCGGCGTGGCTAACGCCGTGGTGGCCAGCGGCGCTGAAGTGCCTGTGCTGCTGTTGCAGGCCTGGTTCCGCTTTTCGGGGCAAGCCCGGCTGATCAAGGCCGGCAGCTATGAACTGGTACCCGGCACCACGCCGCGCAAACTGCTGAGCATGCTGGTGCGCGGCGAGGAAACCCTCAAAAGCGTCACACTGGTCGAAGGCTGGACCTTCACGCAGGTGCGTGCAGCGCTACAAAAAGAAGAGCAGCTTGCACCCGATACGCAAGGGCTAAGCCCCGAAATAATCATGGAAAAATTGGGCAGGCCGGGCATGCATCCAGAAGGCCGGTTTTTCCCGGACACCTATACCTATGCCAAAGGCTCCAGCGATCTGGCCGTGCTCAAGCGTGCCGCCCGGGCGATGGACAAACGACTGGAGGCCGCCTGGGCGCTACGCAGCCCCGGCACGCCCCTGAAAACCCCGGAGCAAGCCCTGATTCTGGCCAGCATTATCGAAAAAGAGACCGGCAAGCCCTCCGACCGTCCGCAAATCGGCGGTGTCTTCACCAACCGGCTGCGAATGGGCATGCTGCTGCAGACCGACCCGAGCGTAATTTATGGCTTGGGCCCACAGTTTGACGGCCACCTGCGCAAACGCGACTTGGCTGAAGACACGCCTTACAACACCTACACCCGCGTCGGCCTGCCGCCCACCCCAATTGCCATGCCCGGCAAAGCCGCTTTGCTGGCGGCCGTACAGCCCGCGCCCACCCAAGCGCTTTATTTTGTAGCGCGCAATGACGGCAGCGGCAGCAGCCAGTTCAGCACCAGCCTGGACGAGCACAACCACGCCGTCAACCAATACATCCGGGGCCAGTAAATCGAATGACCATGCACGGCCTTTTCATCAGCTTTGAAGGCATAGACGGCGCGGGCAAATCCACGCACATTGCGGGCCTGGCCGACACCTTCAGGGCGCAGGGCAGGGCGGTGACGCTGACGCGCGAGCCCGGCGGCACGCCGCTGGCCGAAAAACTTCGCGCCATGGTGCTAGGCGACCCCATGGACCCACTGACCGAGGCCCTGCTGATTTTTGCAGCCCGGCGCGACCACCTTGTGCGCGTGATTGCGCCTGCACTGGTGCGCGGCGACGTGGTGCTGTGCGACCGCTTCACCGACGCCACCTTTGCCTACCAGGGGGCGGGGCGCGGTTTTGACCTGAATGTGCTGTCGACCCTGGAGCAATGGGTGCAGTCTGACGAAGGGCTGCTCGGTGACCCGGCGGGCAACTCGCCGATGAAGCCCGAAGTCGAAACCGTCATCGAGCCTCACCTCACGGTCTGGTTTGACCTGCCGCCCGAAGAGGCCGCGGTGCGGCTTCAAGGCGCGCGCGTACCCGATAAATTTGAAGCGCAACCCCTGGCGTTTTTCCGCCGGGTTGCACAAGGCTATGCCGATCGCCAGCAAGGCCACCCAGAACGCTTTGCCCGCATTGACGCCTCACAAACCCGCGAAGCGGTCTGGCAGGCGGTACGGCAGGTGTTTGTAGCCAAAGGCTGGTTGCCATGAGTGATATCAGCGTGGATATAGCCGTCAAAAACCCGCCCCTCGCGCCCTGGCTGCAAACCCAGCTGGAAAGCCTGCTGGCCCAGCGCGGCCACGCCTGGCTGCTCAGTGGGCCATCAGGCTTGGGCCAGTTTGAACTGGCGCTGGCGCTGGCCAGGACCTGGCTGTGCGAGCAGCCCACGCCCAAAGGCGCTTGCGGCCATTGCGGCAGCTGCCATGCGGTGGACGTACACACCCACGCCGACTTTTGCATGCTGATGCCCGAAACCCTGTCGCTGGCACTCGGCTGGCCGCTGGACGAGAAAACGCAGGATGAGCTGGACAGCAAAAAACGCAAACCCAGCAAAGAAATCAAGGTGGATGCGGCGCGCGAAGCTGTGTCGTTTACCCAGTTCACGCGTTCCCGCGGCAGCACCAAGGTCGTGCTGGTGTTTCCGGCCGAGCGCATGAACAACGTCACGGCCAACACCCTGCTCAAAACGCTGGAAGAGCCGCCCGGTGCGGTCAAATTCATTCTGGCGACCGAGGCGGCGCACCAGTTGCTGCCGACCATCCGCAGCCGCTGCCTAGGCCACACCATGCTTTGGCCCGAATTTGAGCCAGCCTTGACCTGGCTCGGCAAAGAAGCCGTGCGTCAGAACCAACGGGCCGACAAGGAGGGTAGCGCCAAAAAAGCAGTCCGGCCGCCGGATGCCGCCGATCTGCAGACGCTCCTGATGGCGGCCGGCGGGCGTCCTGCCGATGCCTTGGCCTGGGCGCAAAACAGCCCCCCCAGCGACGCATCTCAGCGCTGGCAGGCCTTGCCCAAAGCCATGGCCCGGGGCGACGTCAGCGCGCTGGCTGACTGGGGGCCTGCCCAAGCCGTCGATGCTTTGCAAAAGCTTTGCCATGACGTCCTGGCGGTCCGGGTGGGGGCTTCTCCACGGTTTTTCAGTGCCAACGACCTTCCGGCGCCCTCAGCGGGGAAACTCGGTCTTTATGCGCTTGCCAACTGGGCTAAAGAACTAAGCACCATCGCCCGTACCGTGGAGCATCCATACAACCTGGGGTTGATGCTGGAATCGCTGGTCAGCCGTGCCCGTACGGCGCTCAACGCAAAATGAGTGCTGCAAGTGCTGCAATTCCAGCACTTTGGCTCTATGCAGGCGCAGCCAAACCGATAAACTAACGCAATGAGTACATCGCCTCCCGCCGGTTCCCCTGCCTCAGCCACCGCCCGGCCTAGTGTTGTTCAGTTGGCCATCAAGGAAAAAGCGGCACTGTATATCGCTTACATTCCGCTGTTTAAAGAAGGCGGCATTTTCATTCCCTCCGCGCGCGAGTACAAGCTGGGCGACGATATCTACGTCTTGCTGACGCTCCCCGAGGACACCCAGCGCTACCCGGTGGCCGGTAAAGTGGCGTGGGTCACACCACCACGGGCCGCCGGCAACCGCACCCAGGGCGTCGGTGTCCGGTTTCCTTCCGACGAAAAGTCTCGCCAGCTCAAGATCAAGATTGAAGAAATCCTGGGCGCCCATCTGGCCTCCGACCGACCCACGCAGACCATTTAGACATCATGTAGACGCCAGCAGGTGCCGTGTTGTCTCTGCTGACACGCTACATGTTTCATAGCTACCTGCGCCCTTCACACGTGGGCTACAGGCCTTTTTTTATACTTAACCACGTCTTTTCTGAATGTTCACCGATTCCCATTGCCATTTGAGCTTTCCCGAGCTCCAGGCACAGCTGCCGCAGATTCGCCAAGCCATGCAGGATGCCCAAGTGAGCAGGGCCCTGTGCATTTGCACCACACTGGAAGAGTTTGAGACGGTCCACCAGCTCGCTACGCGCTATGACAACTTCTGGTCGACCGTGGGCGTACACCCCGACAACGAGGACGTGCTGGAGCCCAGCCTCGACGATCTGCTGCAGCGCGCAAGCCTGCCCAAAGTGGTCGGCATCGGTGAAACCGGGCTGGACTATTACCGGCTGGGTGAGCGCACCATGGCCGGCATGGAATGGCAGCGCGAGCGTTTTCGGGTACATATCCGCGCGGCCCGCCAAACCGGGAAGCCGCTGGTCATTCATACCCGCAGCGCATCCGACGACACCTTGGCCATCCTGAAAGAGGAGGGCGGTAGCGCAGGGCAGGCGCGCGGTGTTTTCCACTGCTTCACAGAAACCCAGGCGGTAGCCCGTGCAGCGCTCGACCTGGGTTTTTACATCTCCTTTTCAGGCATTCTGACCTTCAAAAACGCCGGTGACATACGGGAAGTAGCCCGGTTTGTACCGCTTGACCGCATGCTGATCGAGACCGACAGCCCCTATCTAGCCCCGATGCCTTACCGTGGAAAAACCAACAATCCGTCTTATGTTCCCCTGGTGGCGCAGCAGATCGCCAAACTCAAACAGCAACCCCTGGAAGCCATCGCCGAGGCGACCAGTCGCAATTTTGAGCAGCTGTTTACGGGAGTAGTCGCATGAGTAGAAACCTCATAAATTACATTAAAAATATCATATATCTATTTGTTTTTATTGGATTTAGCTTAGTTCATGCTGGCTCCTATGATGACTTTTTTAGTGCCATCAAGCAGGACGACCCGGGTAAGCTCAAGGCCCTTCTGGCGCGCGGCTTTGATGCCAACACGATAGACCCGCAAGGCCAGTATGGTCTGTATGTGGCGTTGCGCGAGCCTTCACTCAAAGCCGCGCAGGTATTGATCGACTGGCCTAAAACCGATGTAAATATTCTCAACATCAAGGGAGAAAGCCCGCTCATGCTGGCTGCACTCAAAGGCCACAAGGACCTGGTCGAGAAGTTGATTAAAAGGGGGGCCGACGTCAACAAGACGGGCTGGACCCCTTTGCATTACGCTGCCAGCGGCGGGCAGTTGAGCGTCATCAGCCTGTTGCTTGAAAATAGCGCCTACATTGACGCCGAATCACCCAACGGCACCACGCCCTTGATGATGGCAGCCATGTATGGCAAGCCAGCAGCCGTCAAACTCCTGTTGCAGGAAGGCGCCGATGTGCAGCTCAAGAACCAGCAAGGCCTGACCGCGCTGCAGTTCGCCCAGCGCGGCAACCGCCCGGATTCGGTTGAGGCGATTGCAGCATTCATACGCAGCAAGCGACCAGCCGGCCAATGGTGACGAGTCGGCCAGCGTGGCCGTTGAGGGGCACCGAGATACAGCCAAAAGGGAGCTTACCTAATTCGTATATTTGGTGATTCGATATCTTTGCTGGCAGCGCCTCGTCAACGCGACCAAATTAAAAAATAAATTTCATACTGTCATTTTTTCGCCCGGTTTCCGCTCAAATCGTTTCGGGTTCCGTCTTGATCGCACCGCACGGGCATTCGGTGACGCAGATGCCGCAGCCTTTGCAATAGTCGTAGTTGAAGCTGAAACGCTGGCCCGGGCCGAGCTTGATGACGGCGTTTTCGGGGCAGACGCCATAGCAGTTGTCGCACTCGAAACAGTTGCCGCAGGATAGGCAGCGGCGTGCTTCCAACAGCGCATTGCTTTCGTCGAGGCCGCCCAGCACCTCCTCGAAAGTGGATTGGCGGCGGATGATATCGAGCACCGGCTGCACTGTTTTGGGTGCATCCGTGTAATACCACGTGTTGAGCTTGTCGAAGGTGGCCGCCTCATGTTTTTGCGCGACCTCAACAGAGGTCCCTCGCAGCCATGTGTCGATGTTGCGTGCCGCTTTCTTGCCGTGGCCTATGGCAACCGTGACCGTGCGCTCGGAGGGCACCATGTCGCCGCCCGCGAAGATACCAGGATAGGCGGTCATCATGCCGCGGTCCACCTGCACCATGTCGTTTTCGTTGGTCAGACCGGGCACATTTTCCAAGAGTGAAAGATCCACGTCCTGCCCCAACGCCAGCACCAGGGAATCAGCCTCGATGGTTTCGTATTCGCCAGTGGGCTGCGGAAAGCCTTTTTCGTCCAGCGCCATCTTCTCCACCGTGAAGCTGGTTTCCCCGGCATCCTTGATGGTCGACAGCCACTTCATCATAATGCCTTCCTGCAGCGCCTCTTCGACCTCGAAATCGTGCGCCGGCATTTTCTCGCGGGTGCGGCGATAGACGATGATCGATTCTTCCGCGCCCAGGCGTTTGGCTGTGCGTGCCACGTCGATGGCAGTATTGCCGCCGCCATACACCACGACGCGTCGTCCCAGCAACGGCTTGTCTTCGCCTTCCATGCCGCGCAGCACCGAAACCGCATCGAGAATCTTGCTGGCGTCGCCAGCCGGAATGTAGGCGCGCTTGGCGAGATGGGCGCCGACAGCAAGGAAGGCTGCGTCGAAACCGCCCTCCTTCATCGTCGCCAGCACATCGTCGACTTTGTGGTTGAGTCGGATCGCAACACCCATGTCCTCGATGCGCTTGACTTCGGCATCAAGCACTTCGCGCGGCAGGCGGTACTTTGGGATGCCGAAGCGCATCATGCCGCCGGTCAGCGACCCCGCTTCCAGGATGGTCACGGCGTGGCCGAGCAGGCGCAGGTGGTAGGCGGCGGACAGGCCTGAGGGGCCGGCGCCGATGACCAGAACGTGCTTGCCTGACGTTGGCGCCAGTTCCACTTTCCAACCATGTTTGATGGCCTCGTCGCCAAGGAAGCGCTCGACCACGTGGATGTTTACCGTCTCGTCAAGCTGGCCGCGGTTGCAGGACGACTCGCATGGGTGATAGCAAACGCGCCCCATGATGGCCGGCATCGGATTGTTCTTCACCAGTTCGCGCCAGGCTTTTTCGTATTCGCCCGACTCGGCATGGAACAGCCATCCCTGGATGTTTTCTCCGGCGGGACAGGCATTGTTGCAGGGCGGCAGGCGGTCGACATACACCGGCCGGCTGGTGCGCCAGGAGCCGGTGCGGTTGGCCAGCGAGGAGCCGACGTCGAGGGTGATGGCAAACGGTTTATCCATTTCAACGCTCCTCCAGCAAGCTGTACTTCTTGATGTTCTTGTCGGCGATGGCTTGTATGCGTGCGATCGTCTCGACCGCGGGTTGTTTGCCGAACAGATGCGCGAAGCGCTTTTGCGGCTTCAGGTAATCTTCGACCGGCACCCGATGACGGATCTTGGTGGAGCTGACCACCTCGCCGTGCTCGGCTTCGAACAGCGGGAACATTCCAGTCTCCACCGCCAGACGCGCCAGGCGAATGGTGTCGTGCGATTCAGCACCCCAGCCGAGCGGGCAAGGCACCAGGATTTGGATGTAGCGTGCGCCGTGCATCGACATCGCCTTCGTGACCTTGCTTTCGAGGTCGCGCAGATAGGCTACCGAGGCCGTGGCGACGTACGGAATCTCGTGCGCCATGGCGATCAACGGTACGTTTTTGCCTTGGCCGAACGGAGCGCCTCCTTCGGTCCCGAGCGGCATGGTGGTGGCCGTGCGCGCGGTGGGCGGCGTGGCGGAGGAACGCTGCACGCCGGTGTTCATGTAGGCCTGATTGTCGTAACAGATGTAGAGCACGTCGTCGTTGCGCTCAAACATGCCTGACAGGCAACCGAAACCGATGTCGGTAGTGCCGCCGTCGCCACCTTGGGCGATGACGCGCACGTCGGTGCGGCCCCTGACTTTCATGGCAGCGGCCACGCCGGTGGCTACCGCCGCGGCGTTGCCGAACAGCGAGTGAATCCACGGAATCTGCCAAGAGGTTTCCGGGTAAGGCGTCGAAAATACTTCCAGGCAGCCGGTGGCATTGGTGGCAATGATTTGATTATTGGCGGCACGCATGGCGGCATCTATCGCGTAGCGCGCGCCAAGCGCCTCGCCGCAGCCTTGACAAGCGCGGTGGCCGGAATTGAGCGAGTTGGTGCGCTCCATGTTGGCCTGCACCGAACGCTGGTTCTGGTCGAGCAGGCGGTTGCCGACGGTAAAGGTGCCGGTCTGGTAGAACTTGATCTGTTGCATCTCCATGGTGACCCTTTCAGCGGATTGTGGCTGCGACGGTGCCGAGGTCGCGCAAGATGTTTTCGGCCGATGGTCCGGAACGGCGTTCCTGCTTTTCACGTTCCAGTTCGCGGTTCACGATCTCGTGGTTGAGGTCGAGGAAAGTGAGCGCCTCCAACTCGTCTTTCAACGCCTTGTCGAACAGTGTCCGGAGGCTGTCCTTGGTGATGGCGCGCCCGCCGAGTCCGGCCACCACGGTGTAGGCGTGCAGCGAAATGCCGGACAGCGCCATGCGCAGATTGTGCGAAACGATGCCGCCGATACCGACCGCCAGCGATTTTTCGAGCACCACCATGCGCTTGGCATGCGACAGTAGATCGTGCAGTTCCTCGCTCGGGAACGGCCGGAACGAACAGATCGCCACAGCGCCAATTGAGCAGCCTTCGGCGCGCATCTCGTCGATCACATCCTTGATGGTGCCCATCACGGAGCCGAGCGCCACCACGATCGTCTTGGCATCTTCGCAGCGATAGGGTTTGATGAGGCCGCCTGACTCGCGGCCGAACTGCTGCTTGAACTCGGCGGAGAGTTGCGGAATCAATTCCAGCGCGCGCATCTGCCGGTGGTGGGCCAGGTAGCGCACTTCCAGGAAAGCTTCGGGGCCGACCATGGCGCCAATGGATACTGGCTCTTTCGGATCGAGCACCTGGCGCGGCTCGAAGGGTGGCAGATAGGTATCCACCTGTTCCTGGGTTGGGATGTCTATCCGCTCGTAGGCGTGGGTGAGGATGAAACCGTCCACGCACACCATCACCGGAATGGATAATTCTTCGGCCAGGCGGAAAGCCTGGATATGCAGATCGACGGCCTCCTGATTGGTCTCGGCGTAGATCTGGATCCAGCCGGCGTCGCGCATCGACATGGAATCGGTATGGTCGTTCCAGATGTTGATGGGAGCGCCGATGGCCCGGTTGCCGATGGTCATGACGATCGGCAGGCCGAGGCCGGCGGCGTTGTACACTGCCTCGGCCATGAATAGCAGACCTTGGCTTGCGGTGGCGGTGTAGGTGCGTACCCCGGCGGCCGAGGCGCCGATGGCGACCGACAGCGCGGCGAACTCCGACTCGACGTTGATGAACTCGCAATTTTTCAATTCGCCGGCGGCCACCATTTCGCCCAATCCCTCAACGATGTGGGTCTGGGGCGTGATCGGATAGGCGCAGATGACTTCTGGGCGGCACAAGGCAATCGCCTCGGCCATGGCATGGGAGCCTTCGGTCTGCTTAAGCATGCTGCATCTCCTTCATTTGCTCCATCACCATGTTGTATGCCTCGCGCGTGGCCGCGATGTTGCCTTCGGCGATTTTCTTGGGAAATTTGTCCAGGATCGCGGCACACACCGATTCCAGCTTGACCTTGCCGCTGATGGCGGCGAAGCCTCCCAAAAGCGCCGCGTTGGGCACCGCCCGGCCGACGTGTTTCAACGCCAGTTCGGTGGCCGGCACTGTGCAGAGCCGGTCGTGCCGGTAACCCTTGACGAAGTCGCCTATGCCCAGTTCATCGAAGCTGCGGGTCGAGTTGATGAGGATGAAACCTTCGGGCGAGACACCGGAAAAGAGATCGACCTGATGCAGCAAGGTCGGATCCTGGATGATCAGCGCGTCCGGTCGCATGACCGGCTCGCGTAGCCGGATTTCCTTGTCGTCGATGCGGCAGAACGCCATCACCGGTGCCCCCATGCGCTCCGAACCGAAACTGGGAAAAGCCTGTGCGTGCTTGCCCTCGAGGAAAGCGGCAACTGACAGCATTTCCGCAGCGGACACTACTCCTTGTCCGCCACGGCCGTGAATTCGCACCTGGAACAGCATACCCAGCTCCCTTTCAAGGTTCTTGCATTGAAGTTGGGCAAGCATAGGGCGGGATAAAATACAAAACTTTGATCAAGATCAGTTTTATCTATCTAATTACTATAATATGAAGCCTAATTTCACATTATGACAAAAATGTTGAGTAGCGATTTAAGATTTTCTCAACAAGACCGGATGATCCTTAAAGTGGAGGTTGTCAGGGATGCCCGAATGTGAATGGTATAAAACCCGCTGCAAACTTTGATGCAACCAGACATGTGTCCAACGCCTAGGGCAACGACGGCTTGACAGCCGCGTCATCGGTGTTTACTTGATCTCAGTCACCGCTCGGTGAGGGGCAAGTCGGTCAGTGAGAGTCTGCGCGGCCTCTGATTGGGGCGCGGACGCGTCGCCGGGCAGCTCGCCGCCCAAGGCTTCCAGCAGGTCAGGGATCAAGGCCGACAGTTCGCCTGTCACGATGGCTGCGTCGGTGTCGAAGCCGTCGTCACCCTTGCCGCCTTCCTGTACACCGTCCAGCACGACGTCGAGCAGTTTGAGTTTCTTCACCTGGGCCGAATCGGTGAGCACGAAAGACACGCGGTCATTCCACGTCATGGCCAGCTGGGTGGGCACCTTGCCTGCCGCGATATGCTCCGCGACTTCGTCGATCTCCAGCGTGTGGTGCGAATAACGAACCGTCGATTTCTGGTCGTCGGGCATTTTAAGTTCGCAGTCGCGATCGACTGTGAAACTGAAGGGCGCTTCGCGGCTGGCCAGCCAGTGCGCCATGGCGACTGCGGCTGACAGCGACGTTTGCACGGGTTTTACGCCGATGCCCGGGCCGGCACCCGGCATCTCGCTGAGCACATCCACCAGGTGGCTCACGACCTTGTCGGCACCCGTCAGGCTGCCGGTGTCCACCACCAGGAATTTGTTGACGGGGTCGATCCACAGCGTCGTCGATGAACGTTTTGTGAATGCGCGCGGCAGCAGGCTCTGGATGGCTTCTTCCTTGAATTCCTTCTTGATCTTGGCGCCGACGCGTTCACGGCCGGTTTCCTGTTTGTACTTTTCAATGCGCTCCTCGACGGCATCCTTGACGGCCGAGGCGGGTAGGGGACGGCGCTCGGTGCAGAGCTGCACGATGATCTGGCGGCCGACGGCCTCGACCAGGGCGGTGCTCTTGTTTCCGCGCGGGGCCACCCAGCCGCTGGACTCTGGCTGCGTGGCGCCACAGGGCATGAATCGGGTGGCCTGGAGCGCCTCTTCAAGCGCTTCCAAAGGGGGCATAACGAAGTCGCTGGCAATGCGAAAAAAGGACGCGGATTTGAACATGAAATTCCGGGGTGTTGGGTAGCGAAGAGGGGGGCGGGAAAGAATGAGTGAACAGGCGCTGCGGGACTTGCGCCCGGCTGAGGAAATTCTAAGTGACGCTTACCGTGCAAACAGCACTTGCTTACATTGAGGCGATGCCGCAACTCATGTGATATCGCCCACATGAATACCAAAGCTGCCTTTGCGGCGGTCGGCGAAATAATGCTCCAGCGTTTCCTTGACCGTCCTGAAGGCAATCTCGTCCCATGGAATTTCTGACTCCGTGAAGAGCTTGGCTTCCAGTGTTTCATAACCGGGCTTGAACTCGGCGCTGAGAAGCTGGGCGCGGTAAAACAGGTGGACTTGGCCCACACTCGATACGTTCATGACGGCAAAGAGTTCCTGCATTTCGAACTGTGCACCGGCTTCCTCGTCGGTTTCGCGGGCGGCGCCCTCCGATGTGGTTTCGCCCATCTCCATGAAGCCAGCCGGCAGCGTCCATTTGCCCCGACGGGGCTCGATATTGCGCTTGCACAGCAAAACCTGCGCGCCATCGTGACCCCATACCGGCACGGTGCCCACGACGTTGAGCGGATTTTCATAATGCACGGTATGGCAGGCTGGGCAGACGGCCCGCTCCTTCGTGTCGCCGTCATCGGGCAGGCGATAGGCCACGGCGGTACCGCAAACGCGACAGTGTTTCAAGGGTGGGCGATGCATCAAATGAGTGTAGCGGCTTTGTGTGGGGCGACTCCTCCGCCCATGGCTGATGCGTCAAGGTAAATGCTATTTAAAACATAGCTGCCTACGCCCATAGATAAACGGCTATAGGCATAAATGGCATAAAAAATCGGGTCTGATCCCGGTTTTTCAAGGACGCACCATGTGGTCGGCCAGAAGATCAGGCCCGGGTGGTTTTGGTGTGTTTTTCGATCAGGCTGCGTGCCATGGCCAGCAGTTTCTTGCCATCGAACCCTTTTTTGTTCATGTCTTCCACCCACTCCATTTCCACTGTACGCGATTTACGGCGGAATTCCTGCGCCTCGCTTGCGTTGACCGTGTAGATGATGTTGCCGCGGTCACTGGCGCTCTTGCGGCCAGGAACATCATTGCCCTGCTGTACCTTGCCGAGCCAGGCCGAGGTGGCCATGCCGGAGTTGTTGTCGATGACTTTCTTGAGGTCGGGCGCCAGCGAGTTGTACTTGGCCTTGTTCATCGCCATGACAAAAGTGGTGGTGTAGAGGCTGTCCCCGGCTGGATCGAATTCGGCGTGGAACTTGGTGAGCTCATTGACCTTGACCGAGGGAACGACTTCCCACGGAATCACGCAGCCGTTGATGGTGCCTTTGCTCAGCGCGTCGGGAATCTGCGGCAGCGGCATGCCGACCGGCGTGGCGCCCAGTCGATCCAGCACTGCGTTCACCTTGCGAGGCGCTTTGGCGGTAAAAAAGTCGACGACGATGTTACCGCGACATATTTGACACAAAGGCATGAAAAACGCGACGGCAGTGCCCGTAGCCAAACCTACGAGTTCAAAGTCGCCCGGCACGGTCTTGTCGACGAGTTCGCGTCCGACAATGCTCGCGCAGGTCAGCAGCGTAATGATGGTCATCAACACGCCGGCCAGGATGGCGCAGAGTTTGGCCAGAGATTCAAGAATTTTCAACAGGTTGTCTTCGGGCAAAGGCTTGGAATCTTGGCCATTCCTCAAGCTGGCATGGTCTGATTATCAGAAGTAGCGGTTTTTATCGGGGCAGGCGGGTTACCCGAAGAGTACCGGCTATTTGCGCGATGATCGAAGCGGCTACACGTAAATTGCACAGCTGCCGTGAAGCTGTGAACGAAACCCTGCGCACTCCGTGCGCAAGGCATTCGTCCACAAACAGTCCACAACCATCTATCAGCTACTGTTTCAGATGATCTTGACGGTCAGCGTGCCCAGCCCTGCAATGCTGCCGACCAGGGTATCACCCGGCACCACAGCCGCCACGCCTTCGGGTGTGCCGGTGTAAATCAGGTCGCCGGGCTGCAGTTCCCAGGCAGAAGACAGGTGTTCAATGGTTTCGCCAATGTTCCAGATCAGTTTGGACACATGGCTGCGCTGGCGGTCTTGCCCACCCACCTGCAGCGAGATCTCAGCGTGGTTGACATCTCCGGCTTGGGCCACCGGCGTGATGGGGCCAATTGGTGCGGAGTGCTCAAAAGCCTTGCCGATGCACCAGGGGCGGCCCTGCTTTTTCATTTCGTTCTGCAGGTCGCGGCGCGTCATGTCCAGGCCCACGGCGTAGCCGTAGATGTGCTTGTACGCGTCCGCAGCCTTGATGTTTTTTCCGCCCGTGCCAATCGCCACGACCAGCTCAATTTCGTGGTGCAGGTTTTTGGTCAGGTTGGGATATGGCATGCTGCCGGTGCTGCCGTCTTCCACTGCGACGATGGCGTCTGCCGGCTTCATGAAGAAGAACGGCGGTTCGCGGCCGGTGAAACCCATCTCCTTGGCATGATCTTCGTAGTTGCGGCCCACACAGTAAATGCGGTGAACCGGAAAACGTTCCTTGGCGCCCATGACAGGCACCGAGACGGTAGCGGGTGGTGTAAATACAAAACTCATGACAACTTTTCCTCTCTGTGTATGCCCAGGGCCTGATGCACCGGGCGGTCTGAAAAACTGAATAGCACACAACCTTGCGCCGAACGCAGTCGCACAGTGTGCCACGATGGAATCACAAAATGGTCACGGGGCCGAATTCGAAGGTCCAGACCTCTTCGTTGCACTCGATGGTGACCATACCCGAGCCCTCGACCACGCTGAACACCGCGTCCTCGGTCTGGCGATAAGGCTTGCCATCAAAGTCCGCCGGTAGCCGCTGCCTGAATGTGGCCATGGTTGGCATGGGCGAGCCGCCCGTGGCCGGGTTCACATAGCACAGCTTGGCGCCGTCCCAGGCGTCAATCCCGTCGATTTCTTGGCGGGTGACGGGTTTCTTAAACATCGCCATCGTCGAAATAAACGCCGTCCTGCTTCAGCAGCTTCTGAAGTTGCTTGACGTCTGTGTTTGCGAACGGCTCGCCCGCTTTCAGTTGCGAGGCTGCAGTGCCCGCCGCCTGACCCATCACAAAACAGCCGCCGCTGGCGCGCGCTGCGGACTGGCCATCATGCGTCATGGATGCGCAGCGTCCGGCCACCAGCAGGTTGCAGGCGGTTGCGGGAACCAGCATGCGCCAGGGCAGGTCGTTGTAGGCGCGCCCTTGTGTGGCATCGATATTGCGCGGAAATTGCCAGTCAATCCGGCCGTCGGCATGCAGCTCCATCGGCCAGGCGTTGATGCCAATGGCGTCATCAAACCGTGCGGATGACAAGATGTCTTCGCCGGTCAGTGAATACTGGCCCTGAATACGCCGTGTTTCGCGGATGCCCACCTGCGGGGCAATGTCCACAATCGCAGATTGCTCAAATCCCGGCACTTCATTGCGCAAGAAGCGGAAATACTCGGTGATCTGGCGCCGACCCTCCAGTTCGCCCTCGCTCAGCTGCCGTGCATCGGTAGCGTCCATGGCGGTGCCCTGGGCATTGCGGATCTGCGTGACGTTGGCGCGCCATTCCGTGGGGTTTTTCTGGGGTCTGAGAATGGCGCCTTCGCGTGCAAACTTGTAGCGGCCCGGTTCGCGCGCCAGGCTTTGCGCCATCAAGGCGTTGATGGCCTTGAATTCGCCCACCGCCGCCAGCGCGCGCACCCCATCCACATGGCCGACGCGGAACATGGTCGAAGGGAAAAGCGCGCTGCCATGCCCGTCGCCCAGCTCAAACGGCACACCGGCGAAGTGGGCCACGTCGGCGTCACCCGAGCAGTCGATAAAGCACTGCGCGCGAATTGCCTGGCGGCCGGATTTTGTTTCTACCACCAAGGCGCTGATCTGCCGACCTTCCATGACGACGGCCGCAGCCCAGGCATGAAACAGCATCTGAACACCGGCGGCCAGCAGCCACTGGTCTGCTGCGCATTTGTAGGCGGACACATCGTAGGAGCGAACGCGGATGCGGCCCATCATGCCGTCTTGCGGTTCATTCAGTCCACCCAGCGCGGCTATGCGCTGCAGCAGCTCATCGACCACACCGTGCACCACCTGCTGCATCTCGCCGTTCTTGCGGCCATAGAGACCCGCAAAATTGGTGACGCCGCCTGCTGTTCCCATGCCACCCAGGAAACCGTAGCGCTCCACCAGCAGGGTGCGTGCGCCGTGCTTCGCTGCGCTCACGCTGGCTGCCAGGCCCGCCGGGCCGCCACCCACCACGACCACGTCAAATTCGCCGTAGACGGGCAGGGTGCGTGCGGGTTCGGTGATGAAGGACATGACTGCGCGAGGTGTTATTCGTTAGCGTTTATTCGATCTTGATGCCACGCGTCTGGATGATGTTGCCCAGAATCGCGGTTTCATCCTTGATGCGGCTTTTCAAGCCGTCGGGTGAGGTTCCCACGGCCTGCCAGCCCTGGTTGAACAGTTTTTGTCGCGTGTCCGCATCGCGGATGATGCGGGGCACTTCCTGGCTCAGCCGCATTTGAGCGGCCTTGGAGAGGCTGGCCGGGCCTATTAGCGCCGTCCACACTTCCAGATTGACGTTCTGCACACCGGCCTCGGCCAGTGGTGGCACGTCCGGCACCAGTGCACTGCGCCCACCGGCCAGCCCAATGGCCCTGAGTTTTCCGGAGCGTATATGCGGCATGGCCACACCCGGCGGGATCAGCGCCATCTGGATCTGGCCGCCCAGCATGGCTGTGATGACCTGAGGATTGCCTGGATAGGGCACATGAACAGGCGTTACGCCTGGCATGCGGCTTTTAATCAGTTCCATGCCCAGGTGGCCCACGGAGCCGTTGCCCACCGAGCCGTAGTTCCATTGGCCGCCGCCCTGGCGGGCCGCTGCAAAAAAATCAGCACCCATCGGCTGATTGGCCGGTGCGACCAGCAGCAGTGGTGCAGTGGTCAGCAGCGAGATGGGGGCAAAGTCCTTGGCCGGGTCATAGGGCAGCTTTGGGTACAGCAGCTTGGCCGAGGTCAGGTTGCCGTTGATGGCGACGCCCAGCGTGTGGTCGTCGGTGGCCTTGGCGACCTGGTCGGCGGCAATGTTGCCAGAGGCGCCAGGCCGGTTTTCAATGATGACGGGCTGGCCCAGCGCCTTGGCTAGGGGCTCGGCCAGCGTGCGCGCGACCATATCGGGCGTTGAGCCGCCGGGAAAACCCACCAGGATATGCACGGGTTTGGTCGGCCAGGCCGCGCTGGTTTGTGATTTTTTTATGCCATTTTGTGCTACAGCCCATGCAGGTAGGGCGAAAGCAGCTATAAAAAGTGTAGCGCGTGAGAGTGCGGCAAGCGTTTTCATGAGGTTCTCAAAAGGTCCTGAAACCATTATTGGAACATTTTTGAAGGCTCAATTCCCTTGTACATCCACTTCAATCCGGCAAAGCCGGCAATCTCGGTGCCGCTCTGGAACATCTGGTTGCGCAACTCGCGCTGAACGCCCGCAGCGTGGTGAATATCACCGTAAAAACGGGGCTTGTTAGCCCCGTTTTTTGTCGCTGTTCAATGCTTCATTCAAGCTGATTTGGCCAGCAGTTCAAAATGCTCAACAGTCGGCGGGCCCGCAAAAAACGGCCCGACTATCGCACGCCACTCGGCAAAAGCCGGTGATTCGCGAAAGTCGATAGTGTGGTTTTCCAGCGTCTCCCAGAAGATCTGCAGGATATAGCGCTCGGGGCTTTCAATGCCTTTGTTGACCTTGTAACCCTGAAAGCCCTTGGCTTTGGAAATCACGCTGCTGACGCCGCGCTGGATGGCTTCGTCAAAAGCAGCCTGCTGGCCGGGGTGAATGCGGATATCGGCGAGTTCGAGAATCATGAAGGCTCCTGTTTTGGTTTTTAATCATTCGTCAGTGGTAACTCTACCGTCAAACCGGAGGTATCTCCTCCTGCGCCACCTGCAGCACCGTCTTGCCAAAGTTCTCGCCGTTGAAAAGCTTGAGCAGAGTCTCGGGGAAAGTGTCCAGGCCCACGACCAGGGCGCGACAATCATTTTGTCCGGTCGAACGGCAAACATGCTGGCCGGTGGTGAGGAGTCGAAGGCGATTCGTTGCGGGCCAGAACGGCTCTGTCGTGCAGAGGGATACCCTTTCAGTTTATGCTTTCGGCATGAGACTCCACAACTATTTCAGGTCTTTCGCCCCGTTTCGCGGCCGGATTGCGCTTGAACTCAAGGGCTTGAGTTACGAGTACATTCCCATCCATATTGCCAAGGGTGAGCACAAGAAAGAACCCTATGCAGCTTTGTCGGCCGACACGCTGGTGCCGATGCTGGAGGTAGACGATGAAAAGCTGTCGCAATCGATGGCCATCATCGAATACCTTGACGAAACGCATCCCGTGCCAGCCCTGCTGCCCGCCGTCCAAAAGGTGCAGCCGTCTGCCTACCCTGAGAACCAAGCGTGACGCCGGGGATCAACGCATTGAATTCCGATTGGTTGATTCCCGACTGGCCCGCGCCCGCTGGTGTGCGTGCTGTGTTCACCACCCGTGCTGGCGGTGTGTCCGCAGTGCCGTATGACTGCATGAACCTGGGCGACCATGTGGGTGACCAGCCTGGGCGGGTCGATGCCAACCGCACCTTGCTGCAGCGGGCCACGGGCAGCCGCGCGGTATTCCTTAGTCAGGTGCATGGCAGCGATGTGCTGGAACTTGGCGCTGCCACCCCCGATGGTCAGCAAGCCGACGCCTGCGTCACGGTGCAGCGCAAACTGGCCTGCACCGTCATGGTGGCAGATTGCCTGCCAGTGTTGCTGACGACAGAAATGGGTGATGTGGTCGCTGCGGCGCATGCTGGCTGGCGGGGTTTGGTGGGCACCGGCGGGGAAGCCGGGAAGGGCATTCTGGCGTCAGTTTATGAGTCTTTTATGGCTCTAGCCCAAGCAGGAAGGGAGAAATCAGCTATTAAAACAATAGCATGGCTGGGCCCCTGCATCGGACCCTCGGCCTTTGAGGTGGGCCCCGAAGTCAAGGCAGCGTTTGAAGCGGTAATGCCTGAGGCTGGCCGCTTGTTCGTGGAAAGCGGTGAAAAAGGGAAGGGCAAGTATCTCGCCAATCTGCCAGCCTTGGCTCGCCTGCGCCTGCAGGCGCTGGGCATTACTCAGGTTTATGGCAACGACGGCAGTGCGCCCTGGTGCACCGTGAGCAACCCTTCAAGGTTCTTTTCCCACCGGCGCGACGCGGGTGTCAGCGGTAACGGCTTCGGCACCACGGGGCGCATGGCTGCCTGCATCTGGCTGGACTGACGGGGCGGCGCTTTGCCCGTTCGCCGCTTGTTTTGCACGCGCCTCAGCCTCGCGTTTCTTGATCGCCTTGTTGCGTGCCGGTGCGCCCATCAGGTAAACCACCAATGCCACAGGCCCCAGTCCATAGAGTACAAAGGTAAACAGTGCACCCAGCACTGTTCCGTTGCTGTTGGTGGCTTCGGCAATGCTCATCATGAGCACGACATAAATCCAGGCGATGACGATCAAATACATAAAACTCTTGGCTTTGTCAGGAATTCAAAAGCGAATCCTACGATACTGAAGGTGGACCCGGAAATGGCACCAAGATTCGACACGATTGGGAGAACAAGATGAGTTCTGACGCAAACTGGGCCCAGGCGACCCAACACATGCAAGAGACCTTTAGTGCGGGCTTGCAGCAGGCCATGGGCGCACTGGGAACGGCGGGCCGAGCTGCCGGTTTTCCCCCCATGGACCTGTCCCGGCTCACCCAGGCCCCGCTTAGCCAGGCGCAACCCCCCATTCGGTTCGACCCCGCCAAGCTCCAGGAGCTTCAACAGCGCTACATCGAAGACGCCTCGGCCCTGTGGAATCAGGGACTGCAGGCCAGTGCCGATGCGTCGATAACTTCTGACCGGCGGTTTTCCGCTGAGGCCTGGAAGGTCAATCCCGTCTCGAAGTTCTCGGCCTCCGCTTACCTGCTGAACGCTCGCGCCCTGATGGGCCTGGCCGAAGCCGTGGAAGGCGACGCCAAAACCAGAGCGCGTGTGCGCTTCGCAGTCGAGCAATGGACGGCGGCTTCAGCGCCCAGTAATTTTCTGACCCTGAACGCCGAAGCCCAGCAGAAAGCCATAAGCAGCAAGGGCGAAAGCATCGCGCAAGGCCTGGCGAACCTCCTGCACGACATGAAGCAGGGTCATGTGTCGATGACCGACGAGAGCATTTTTGAGGTGGGGAAAAACGTCGCCACGACTGAAGGTGCGGTGGTGTTTGAAAATGAGTTCTTCCAGTTGCTGGAATACAAGCCACTGACTAGCAAAGTTTATGAAAAGCCCCTCCTGCTCGTTCCGCCTTGCATCAACAAGTTCTATATTCTTGATCTGCAGCCCGACAACTCCCTGATCCGCTACGCCACAGCCCAGGGCCACCGCACGTTTGTGGTGAGCTGGCGCAACCCCGATGAGTCCATGGCCGGCAAAACCTGGGACGACTACATCGAGCACGCCGCCATCAAGGCCATTGAGGTCGTGCAAGAGATCACCGGCGCCAGAACCATCAACGCCCTGGGTTTTTGCGTGGGAGGCACGATTTTGGGAACTGCGCTGTCAGTGCTGGCGGCGCGCGGCGAAAAGCCGGTTGCGAGTGCTACCCTGCTCACCTCGTTTCTGGACTTCACTGACACCGGGATCCTGGACATCTTCATTGACGAAGAATCCGTCAAGTACCGTGAGACGGAGATGGGGCAGGGTGGTTTGCTCAAGGGGCAGGAACTGGCCTCCACCTTCAGTTTTCTGCGCCCGAATGATCTGGTCTGGAATTACGTGGCGGGCAATTACCTCAAGGGCGAAAAGCCGCCGCCGTTTGACCTGCTCTACTGGAACAGTGATTCCACCAACCTGCCAGGTCCGTTTTACACCTGGTATTTGCGCAACACCTATTTGGAAAACAACCTGATCAAGCCTGGAAAAACGCTGGTTTGCGGCGAAAAGGTTGACTTGAGCAAGGTTGACATCCCGGTATATATCTACGGCTCGCGTGAAGACCATATCGTGCCGATTGGCGGGGCCTACGCATCCACGCAGCACCTGCCGGGCAAAAAGCGTTTTGTGATGGGAGCATCAGGCCATATTGCCGGGGTGATCAATCCGCCCTCCAAAAATAAACGCAGCTACTGGACCAACGACAAGTTGCCGCAAGGCAAATTTCCCCCGGCGCAGGCTGACTGGCTCAAAGGCGCGACTGAACACCCCGGCAGCTGGTGGACGGATTGGTCCGACTGGCTCAAGGGACACGCGGGCAGGCAAATTGCCGCACCCAAAGGCTACGGCAGCCGCAATTACAAGGCCATCGAGGCCGCGCCTGGCCGCTACGTCAAGGTCAAAGCCTGAAGAAGCGCCGGAAGCGCATCAAACCATTTACAAGGGCTCAGGTATAGAACAGTCCATAGCGGAGCAGACGTTCACCCTTTGGTACCTCCGGGAGAATGTCACGACAAAGTGACAACAAGGAAAGACATCATGGAAGACATCGTTATCGTTTCAGCCGGCCGCACTGCCGTGGGCAAATTTTGCGGTTCACTGGCGAAAATTCCGGCAACAGAGCTGGGCGCGGCCGTGATCAAGGCCGTCCTTGCGCGCTCGGGTCTGAACGCCGAGCAGGTCGGTGAAGTCATCATGGGCCAGGTTCTTGCTGCCGGCGTAGGCCAGAACCCGGCGCGCCAGACGGTGATCAAGGCGGGCTTTCCCAACGGTATTCCGGGTCTGACGGTCAACGCGGTCTGCGGCTCCGGACTCAAGTCCGTCATGCTGGCGGCGCAGTCTGTGGCAACGGGCGACAGCGAGATCGTGATTGCTGGCGGCCAGGAAAACATGAGTGCAGCGCCTCACGTACTGAACGGTTCGCGTGATGGCCAGCGCATGGGCGACTGGAAAATGGTTGACACCATGATCGTGGATGGTCTCTGGGACGTTTACAACCAGTACCACATGGGAATCACGGCAGAGAATGTCTCCAAGAAGTTCTGCATTGACCGTGCAGCGCAGGACGCCCTGGCGCTGGCCAGTCAGACCAAGGCCGCAGCGGCACAGGATGCGGGCAAGTTCAAGGACGAGATTGTTGCCATTTCCATTCCCCAGAAAAAAGGGGATCCGGTGGTGTTCGCTGCCGACGAGTTCATTAACCGCAAAACCAGCGCTGAGGGCCTGGCAGGTCTGCGCCCAGCGTTTGACAAAGCCGGTAGCGTGACTGCAGGCAACTCGTCTGGCCTGAACGATGGCGCTGCCGCCGTCATGGTCATGACGGCCAAAAAGGCGGCGGCTCTTGGCCTCAAACCCTTGGCGCGCATCGCGAGTTACGCCACGGCAGGGCTGGACCCGGCTTACATGGGCATGGGCCCGGTACCGGCGTCGACCAAGGCGCTGCAGCGCGCCGGCTGGAAAGCGCAGGACCTTGACTTGCTGGAGATCAACGAAGCGTTTGCTGCACAGGCCTGCGCGGTGAACCAGGAAATGGGCTGGGACACCAGCAAGGTCAACGTCAACGGCGGTGCGATTGCCATCGGCCACCCGATTGGCGCATCCGGTTGCCGCATCCTGGTGACGCTGCTGCATGAGATGGTGCGCCGCGACGCCAAAAAAGGCATTGCCAGCCTGTGTATTGGCGGCGGTATGGGGGTTGCCCTCACGCTGGAACGTTGAATATGAGGTAAAACAGCTGCTTACGCCCGTCTTTCTGGCGTAAGAAGCTATTGAATTTATAGCAAAAAAGTTTCGCAAAAATTCACAAAGTCAAGGAGACAGCCATGACAACACGAGTAGCTTACGTCACAGGGGGTATGGGCGGCATTGGCACTGCCATTTGCCAGCGGCTGGCCAAAGATGGTTTCACCGTGGTGGCGGGCTGCGGCCCCACGCGGGATTTCACCAAATGGCTCGACGAGCAGAAAGCTATGGGCTACACCTTCCACGCTTCAGTGGGCAATGTGGGTGACTGGGATTCCTCGGTGGCGGCATTCGACAAGGTCAAGGCAGCGCTTGGTCCGGTCAGCGTGCTGGTGAACAACGCCGGCATCACGCGCGATAGCCAGTTCCGCAAAATGAGCAAGGCTGACTGGGATGCCGTGATCTCGACCAACCTCAACAGTATGTTCAATGTGACCAAGCAGGTCATTGAAGGCATGATCGAAGCGGGCTTCGGGCGCATCATCAACATATCGTCGGTCAACGGCCAGAAGGGTCAGTTTGGCCAGGTTAACTATTCCACCGCCAAGGCCGGGCTACACGGCTTCACCATGGCGCTGGCGCAAGAAGTGGCGAGCAAAGGCGTGACTGTGAACACCGTGAGCCCGGGCTACATCGGTACCGACATGGTCAAGGCCATACGCCCCGATGTGCTGGAGAAAATCGTTGCTGGTGTGCCTGCCAAGCGGCTGGGCAAGCCGGAAGAGATTGCGTCCATTATTTCCTGGATTGCATCTGAAGAGGGCGGTTATGCCACGGGTGCGGATTTCTCGCTCAATGGCGGCTTGCACATGGGCTAACGGGTCTGACCCTCTGCCCAGACAACCAGCCCCCGCTGCGTCGGGGTTGCTTGTTTCCATGACCCGATGGTGGACCTTCCACTGCCTTTGCCGCCACGCAGCCGGTGCTTGCGGTACAACGTCCGTTTGCGCATCAAGAACTTGCTTCAAAATTGAAGCAGGCGTTGGGGCACGCGCTTGGCCTAGCTTACTGCCGCGCGTGCAACACGGCTGAGCGTACCAGCGGTAGCCGGTCGTTGCCGAAGTACATGTCATCACCCACGTAGAAGGTAGGTGAGCCAAAAGCACCGCGCCGGATCGCTTCATCGGTGTTCGCCTTGAGTTGCTCCTTGATGTCGGGTCTGGAGATGCCTGCAAAAAAAGCTTCGGTATTGATGCCGACTTGCCGGCAGAGTGCTGCCAGCACTTCATCCTGGGAGATGTCTTCTTCGCGGCTGAAATAGGCCGCAAACGTCGCCTCGACAAAGGCCAGATAGTGATCTGGCGCCTGCGCGTCCTGGGCGATCCACAGGCAGCCGCGCATCGCCTTGACGCTATTGACCGGAAAAACTTTGGGCGGAAAGACGATGTTCAGGCCCGCTTCGCGCGCACTGTCCTGCACATCCTTGAGCAGGTAACGGTTTTTGGGCGAGTTCATGTCTTCCCGCGCGGTGTAAATGCCCTTGTTGACGCTGTTGAAAATGCCGCCCACCAGCACCGGTCGCCAACTGATGGGCTCCTTGAGTTCGGCCGCCAGGGGCTGGAGGTTGCGAAAAGCCAGGTAAGTCCAGGGGCTGGAACAGTCAAAGAAAAATTCAATCATTCGGGTCTCGCTTGAGTCTCAAGTTATTTGAGATTAAACGCCTTGGTGCTTGCCGACTTGCCTGCATTGCACGCTTTGCGCGGTCTGGCCAAACAGGGTTTTACGCGCTTCATCCGTCAGGGTGGGGGCACGCAGTTCTTTGCCGAGGTCCAGCCCGCGCTTGACGGCTGGCCGTTCGAACAGGGCGTTGTACCAGCGCTGCACATGGGGAAATTTCTGCAGCTCAATCTGCTGTGCCTTGTGCGTCCGCACCCAGGGGAAAATAGCCATGTCGGCAATGGAATAGTCTGTACCTGCGACATAAGCGCCGGTGCGCGCCAGCTGCGCATCCAGCACGCCGTAGAGGCGGTTGACTTCCTTGCCGTAACGTTCGATGGCGTAGGGAATTTTTTCCGGAGCATACAAAAGAAAGTGGCCGTTTTGCCCGGCCATTGGACCCAGTCCGCCCATTTGCCACATCAGCCACTGCAGGGTTTGGTAGCGTTCCCGCACATTGGTGGCCAGGAAACGTCCCGTTTTCTCTGCCAGGTACATCAAAATGGCACCGCTTTCAAACACCGCCACCGGCGCACCCCCGCCGGAAGGCGCGTGGTCTACGATGGCCGGCATGCGGTTGTTGGGGCTGATAGCCAGAAAATCAGGCGAGAACTGCTCACCCTTGCCGATGTTGACTGGAATAAACCGGTAGGGCAGGCCACACTCTTCCAGCATGATGGATATCTTCCATCCATTGGGCGTGGGCCAGTAGTGCAGATCAATCATCAAGAGTCCTTTGGCTTGTGGGTGATGAGCTGGAGGCAGTGTTTAAAGAAAAGTCGCGAGGTAAGAGCGCTGTGGACTGGCCTTCCGTCCTGCGGCTCTGCCTGTTCCGCGGAGCGGAACACCTCCCGCTACCTGCCGCTTTCAGGATGGAGCCGCAGTTGCCGGTGCGCTGTGCTCGAGTGTGGCTGGGCTGGGACATGAGGCGCAGTGTGCCTCAAATCAATGGGGGGCCATCAAGCCGCCCTGGTAGCCCCATCATTGGTGACGAACGAAAGGACTACTCCAGATCTTCAATCGCCAGCATGTGGTACTTCTGTGCATAGGAAAAAGGTAGCTTGCGCACCACTGTCATGACGCGCTCGGTGGCTTCGTGGGAGGGCACGGGAATCATCAGTGCATGGTGCCCTTGCTGTGCCAGCTCTACATATTTGTGGACGGTAGCCCCTTCGGTGCCCACGCTTGGCAGCAATACGTCTGAGAGGCCATCTACTTTTCCGATTTCTTCCAGGATGCTCGCTGGTGTCAACAGCAAGATGTCGTCGCGGCCTGTTTCGAGTTCCCGAGCCGCCTGCCTGGCGTCTTCGATATCGGGGAACATGATGAATGCATAGCCTGTCGGGTAAAACACACCGCCCATACTCAGCATTTTGTCGGTCAGTTCAAAGTCCTTCATGGCGAATCCTTTCTTGCGTTAACCCAATCATTAAGGCGCAGAAAATTCAACCCTCTTGGTCATCTATGGCATCCTCTTCCTGTAAGTCGCTGCCGACAGGTCCATGCATGCGGGATCCTGAAAAGATCAAGGCAACTCTTCCAGCTTGATGTTGGGCTCGGCCATCACGCGCACCGTGCTTTGCAAACCGTTCAGAAGCTGGTTGGCAAAGTAGCTGCTCTGGGTGTCAGGTTCGAGCGCAGCAAGCACCAGGTTGCCCAGCGGCTGGTTGAGCGGCACGTAGTAACTGCCGCGCGGAGCATCGATCACGCCGCGCGTGAGGCTGACTTGTACCTTGATGATAGGGTTGTTGCTGGCGATCGTGCCATCCACGTCCTGGCGTTCGCCCGCGGCGCGTGAAGTTTCCCGGTAGCTGTCGCCCAGCAGGGAGCCGGGCTCGGCCACACGCAGAACCTGCACGCCGTGCAGGCGCAGCCGGTCGACGGCCGTGGTGGACCCTGCGGACAGCCAGTAACCGCAGGGGCGCGCACGTGCCTTGATGCTGCGCAGTGCGAGCGCAGAGTCCCAGTCCACCATGAGGGGTTTGTCAGCCCCGCTCACCGGGTCCAGCATGACCAGCTCGTGCTGGGCCGGCGTGGTCGCCGCCTCCACAACGGCTTCGCCCTTGCAGGCCTCGGCACTGATTTCCTTGTCGATATAGGGGCGCAACTGGTTGAGCTCGCTGGCGCGCTGGGCGGTGCTGGCCAGCACACTGGTAATGGCCGTCACATGGGTATGCACGCGCCGCTGGATATGCAAACGGCCAATGCCCACGCCTCGGGTTTCAATCAGCAGGCTGACGATATTTTTAAGCCCGTTCACATTGCGGCTGGTATCCGGCTGAGTGCCACCCATAGAGACTTTTTTATCCGCCATATCTGTTGAGGTGGTGTAGTACCACTCGGTGCTGAGGTCTTGGCCCTTGAGCGCGACCAGCAGCGGACGGCGGTACCACTCTTCGGCGGCCTTGGTCAAGAATTCAGGCAGATTGGCGGCGGTGGCGTACTGCAGCAGCGCGTCGAACTTCTGCACAGTGCCGAACTTTTGCAGGAAGCGGCCCGCTACGGGGTACTCGTGAGCGTCCACCACCACAATGGGCTGGTAGTCACGCGTGAGCTTGGCCAGCGCCTGGGCCTCCGGCGTGTTGAGCAGCAAATGGTCGCGGTTCATGTCCAGCCCATCCGCGGTTGCGCGCTGGTCGCTGGCTGCGCCATCGGGATTGGCACGCGGAACAATCACCACATTGATATGTTCTAGCAGGGGCTGCAGCAGACCCTGTGCAAGCTCCCTGGCGATCACCAGCAGCGCTTCGCTGCCAGCGGGTTCGTCCCCATGCTGCTGGCCCACCAGCAGCACCGTGGGCCGTCCCGTCGCCAGCAGGGTGGTCGGGTCCGTGCCGGTGGCGCGGGTCAAGATCAGCGCTTCCAGGGCTTCGCCGCGCTGGGATTGGCCGATAGGCAGTACGGCGGCTTTTACGCCAGCCGAACGCGATACTGACACCGCCTGATCGTGCAGCCAGGTCTGAATTTCAGCCTGGGTGGTGAAGGTCGTGCGGCCCGCTTGCAGGCCTGGTGTGTTGTAAACCACCGAGGGCGCCGGAAAGCGGGCGGCAACAGCAGCGCTGTATGGCGTTGGCTGATAAGTGGGCCCTGTGGGCGGCGTGCCCATGGTCACAGGTGGCGCCACAGGGGATATCTGTACGGCCGCAGGCGGTGCAGCTGGTGCAGAACTGGCGGGCGCGCTTGCCGCAGGACGGGGAGCAGAGGGTGTCCAGGGCGGTAGCGTTACCGAGGTGCAGGCTGCGAGCAACGCTATCGGGGCCAGCATGCTCAGCGCCCGCGCGGGTATGCGCGAAAGAGAACGGCCAAGTCGGGCTGTGGTTTGGGGGCAGGGCATTGTGGTCATCTTTTTTCTGCGCTTCATGCATGCTTGATCGGTTGCGTGGTTGCTCATGTTACCCGCCCTATGGGGTTGTCGGCATGGCCGTTCTGCTTGCCAGGGTGCCGGGGATGGGCCTTGGGGCCGTCGGGCTAGGTCCTTTCTGGGAAATGGCGCAATGCCAGCCCCAGTCATCGTCCCTTATGCGCCTGCTCCCGGCGCCGTTTCAAGAGTGCGCCCAGCATGGGCGCACTCTTGCGGGTGCAAGTCCCGCCGTAAGTTGATCACAACGAACGAAGTGAAGCGCAACTGCATGAGGGCGACCTAGTGTGGGAAGGAAGCGTGGAGCGAAGCTATAAACGGTGCTCACGAATGGTTCTTCAGGACGTTTTCGCATGGACTTCAGCAATACCACCGGGGAGTCCTATTGGATGCACCATTGCAGCTAATGCGACGCCAAGATTGGCGACTGGTTCATCACCAAGCCTGGGCGTGACTAGGCACCGAAAGGTGCTGAGCGCAGCCGATAGCTGCGATTTCCGCTGATTAGCAGATTTAGATTGGGAAAGTTAGCAGGTTCAACAGGGTTGGTTAGCAGTTTCAACTTGTTCCGATCGATCACACAACTAAATTTGTAACTATCTGAGCGTAACCCTCTCGCCTGATATTTCTGCATTTCAACTAAAGTTGTAATCAACATATTACAAGAAAAGTTGTAACGATAACTCCAATTTCAACTAAAGTAGTATTTGTATGCCTGTCTGGTGCAAAGGGAATACAAAATGCCTGTCAGTACACGAATCGGTTCAAAGGGGAAAATTGGCAATACCAATGTCCAAACCCCAATCGACCTGACTACTTGGGTTATTGTTGATGACGGAGCACTTCCAGAAGACCAGCGTGAAGTCTTTCTGCGTCGCAAGCAGGGAATTCGACTCTACTTGGATGGTGCTACTGCTGCTACCTTAAAAGATGCTTGTGGCTTTGGGCGATCACAAATCTATCGCCTGATTACTGAACGATGCTTAAAAGACCATCCAGATGGTGAGCTTTACGGTTGGAGAGGCGCACTTCCACACCAGCAGGTAAAAGCTTACGTCAGATCCCAACCGATCAAAATTGGCGATTGGGGTGGCGGCGCCGTCGGTGCAATGCAGTGGCTATTCGAGTCCCCCGAAGGCCAAGGGCTGGAGGCAAAGTTCAAAGAGCACATTCTCAAGCAGACGGCCATCCTTGAGTCTCCCCGTAGGCCGCGACTGGTGCTGTTTCACTGGTTCATTGAAGAACTAAAGCAACGAGGTTTTGAACGACGCGGGGAATGGCCCTTCAATGTTGAAAAACGTGGCTACGTTTCCATTTCCAAGTACGTCGACAAAGTGCTTGATGAAAATCCCAAGCGCAAAATTGCCATTTTAGGCGGCAAGGATGCCCAACGAAAATCCCGTGCCGGTGATGGCACAAATCGTCCAGTCTTGGAGTTACTCGACCGAGTGGAGTGTGATGCACACAAACTCGACTCTCGCATGATTGTCATGGTGCCATCCCCGCATGGAGGCGAAGAACCACGCAAAATACATCGACTGTGGGTGGTGGTAATTATTGAAATATCATCTCGAGCAGTACTGGGCTATCACCTGAGCATGCACCGCGAGTGCTCAGCAGAGGACGTGTTGCGAGCCATCAAACGTGCTTTGACAAAATGGACTCCGCGTGTACTCCAATTCAGTGGAAATGCCTATGTAGACGGTGCAGGTTTGCCCTCCAGTAGGTTGGAACAATATGTCGGCGCTTGCTGGAATGAATTCAGTGTTGATGGCGCATTGGCCAACATTTGTGCAAGGGTTGAGCAGCAGATGACTAATGTGGTTGACGCACGAATACTGAAGCCACAGGATCCTAATAGTTACTCAAGTCGCCGAAGTCTGGATGACCGGCCCTATATCGAGTCATTTTTTAAACGACTTGCAAAAGGTGGTTTTCATCGCCTATCAACAACGACCGGAAGTTCACCCAAAGACAAACAAGGCACCAACCCAGATATTGCCGCAAAAGAGACACGTTTCCAGCTCGAATACGCAGAAGAGCTGCTTGATACGCTTATTGCCAATTACAACGCAACCCCTCACAGTGGTCTGGGTTACCGTAGTCCATTGGAACAATTTGATTTTCTGGCCTTAAAAGCAGCGGCTATTCGTGTCGCAGACCCAGGTGAAGTACAGAGAATGGTCGGCATTCGTAAACTGTGCACACTTCTGGGTGGAGCCCAATCTGGAAGACGGCCATATTTCAATTTTGCGAATGCACGGTACTCTGCAGAGTGGCTGTGTCTGCGAACGGATTTGCTTGGCAAGCCATTTTGGCTTCATATTGAAAACGAAGACGATGCCCGTTATGCAAGCGTGTCAAATATACAAGGCTATTACCTTGGAACGATCAGGGCACCCGGGTTCGACAGTTAAG
>DFWY01000100.1 GCA_002381615.1 Polaromonas sp. UBA4122
CAAGGCAGCGGCACCTACTTCTATCCATGGTCGAGAATGCCCGCTCGGTCCCCCGGTCACGGTCGGCAACGGACACCACGCGGCCACCGGCGTCAAACGAGCGACCGTTACCTTGCTTTCTTAAAGAAAGGAACCATCGCTGTTACTACACCGCACCCAGAAAGCTCGGATCAAAATCCGCGTGCTTATTGATCAGCTTGAGCAGTTGAGCCGGCTCACTGCCGACCAATTCCTTGGCATGCATTAGCGCTGTCAGATGGTTATGCCAACTCCGGTGATAACTTGCTTTCTTAAAGATAGGAGCTGTGCAATCTTGCAGACCGCAATAGTGTCTTGAGCAGGGTTGAAAAAGCAACCTGAATGCTGGCCGAGCCGGACGCCCGAATTCCGTCCGCACTTCAGCCCTGGCGGCATAAGCCGCATTGGGGTTGGGTTAAGCTGCCCCCGCAGCGTGATCCGTGCAACAACGCCCTGCTGGTCACAAGAATTGAAGTAGGAGTCCTGCAGGAAGAGTGGCATATTGACCAGCGCATCGCGCATGTCATTCAGCGCTCTGACGAATCTATCTATGGTTCCTTCCGAACCGTCTGGGAAATTGGAGTTAGACACCACTATTGAATCAGCTGACTTGGGGCCAACCGTTTCAGAGGATCAGAAAATTTCCCACTCATCTGCTTGAGCTTTGGCTGTTGGCGCTGTTTTTGGGTACAGAAGAGGATGCGGCCAGAGTGGGAGTTGGCTTGTGGCTGCTCACGGGCTTGGCTTTAGGTGCAGAACTACCAGCTTCTTGGGGGGGACGACTGGTCGCATTATGTCGCCCCGCCACGATGGCCGGGCTGCGGACGGCCAGCAATGACGCTGGCCCTCCTGCGGGATTGATGCGCAGGTTGCGTCAGGCGGCATGCGACGCGCCTTGGCTGACTGCATTCCCGTCACCAGATCGCAGTGTCCAGAACGATAGCGACGATAGCATGGTCAGCACGCCCAGTGTGATAAACGCATGGTGCAGCGCACTGCTGACGGCAAAGCGATCGGTTTGTGGCACATTGCCCAGGTACCAGGCTGTCACCAGCGATCCGCTAGCAAGGCCAAAGCTCATCGAAAGCTGCTGCATCGAACTGGCAATGGTGCTGGCCATGCTGGTGTCCTTCCCCTCGATGTCAGCATAGGCCATCGAGTTCATGCTGGTGAACTGTAGCGAGTTGAAGAAACCCTGTGCCAGACTCAGGAGCACGATGGATAGCACTGGTGTGCCGGAGACGACGAATGAAAACAGCGTGACGGTCACGCCGATCATTAGCGTGTTGACGATCAACACCTTGCGGTAGCCGTAGCGGGCCAGGATGCTAGCGGCAATCAATTTCATGCCCATTGCCGCAGCGGCCATCGGCATCATCAACAGCCCCGACTGCCAAGCGGGCAGACCCAGCCCCAGTTGGTACAGCAGAGGCAGCAAAAAGGGCATCCCGCCGAGGCCGAGTCGCGTCACGAACCCACCAACCACCGAGACGCGGAAGGTGCGCACTCGAAACAACGCCAGGCGCAACAGTGGATATTCCGTGCGGTTTGAATGCACGCCGTAGGCGGCGAGCAGACTGATCGCAATGAACAACAGGATCGCCGCCGACGTTGCGTCCAATTGATGTTCGCCAAATACTTCCAGAAGCCACGACAGCAATGCCGTGCCGCTGCCAAACAACACCAACCCGACGATGTCGAGCGGACGCGACGTGTCGCTGCGGTAGTCAGGCATGTAGCGGTGAATTAGCCACTGCGCCGCCAAGCCGACCGGCACATTGACAAAGAAGATGTCGCGCCAGGACAGCCAATGGACGATCAGGCCGCCGACGGTGGGGCCAAGGAGTGGCCCGATGAGCGCCGGGATGATGACGAAGTTCATCGCCACCAATAATTCGGACTTTGGAAAGGTTCTTATCACGGCCAACCGGCCGACGGGCATCATCATCGCCGCACCCATGCCCTGAAGCACGCGCGCAGCCACCAGCATCGGCACGCTAACCGAGATGCCGCACAGGACTGACGACAAGGTGAACAGCGCCACGGCCCAAGCGAACACGCGCCGCGTGCCGAACCGGTCCGCCATCCAGCCACTCACGGGTATCCCGACCGCCAGGCTCAGGATGTAGCTCGCGACGACGCCCTTCAGACTCAGCGGGGTTACGTGCAGGCTCGCGGCAATCGACGGCACCGCGGTGTTGACGATGGTTGAATCCAGTTGCTCCATGAAGAGGGTTGTGGCCACAACCCAGGGCAGGTAGCGTTTGACGGTTGCGTTGTCCATGATCCGATTGTGTAGTGTCGATACGCCAACTGGACCCCAGCGAAATCGTATTGATGAAAGTCCTCGGGTTGTGAAAATCATCTAGCTTGGCGGATTCAAGTCTGAAGTACAACCGATTGATTATGCAGTTGTAGCTGCTCCATAAAAACTTCGTGTGGTGTTCTGTAGCCGAGGCATTTTCTGGGCCGGTGGTTGAGACGATGCATGGCCAATTCCCCCCCCCTTTTTGGTGATGAGTTCGAAGGCCTGTTGCCACCGACATGTTTTTGACCCACGTGCCGACATTTCATTGCCCCGGAACGATATGTCTGGAACCGTTGCCGGTCCTGGGTTTGCGGACTATAAACATGGGGCAGTCAAAATCGGCAGCCTGGCTCAATTTCGTAGTGGCGCCAACAAACTGTCGCAGAATGGGCTGGGTTGACCTGCGCTAGTCACACAATGTGTCGTGCTGTGCTATGAGCTCAACCAGTCCACCATCCGGCGTCCACTTAGCGTGGTGATCATCTGCACGAAGCGATACGGGTCCGCCACGACGTTGCCGATGCACTCAGCCGGGCGCCCGAGAGGATGGGCTCGCATCGCCGCCAGCACCGCATCGGCCGCTTCCGGTTGCGAAAAAACTGGCGCCCAAAGGACGAGGCCACAATCGCCGACACACTCATGCGTCTGATGATACGATGAGATGCCAGTGCTCTTCCACCCGATGACATGGGGCATTCGACTTTTGTAGAGTCACCAAAGGGCAGAGTCGCGCAGAGAACCCAGGTGCCTGCGCGACTGGCGCTTGCGCAATACGAGTATTGTCCACACAACGATCATGCAGCCCACGCCGAAGACCAGCAACTCCCACACTCTGAGGCTTCGGCCCAACAATGTGGGTCCGAACAAAATCACAATAGCGAGTACCGCAAGCACAGTAATGATCGAGAGGACAGTTTTGAGCACAGGTTTAAGGGGAATGGCACTTACTTAAGCCCC
>DFWY01000050.1 GCA_002381615.1 Polaromonas sp. UBA4122
ATCATGAACATCATGCTGGTGAGCGTGACCGAGCGCACCCGCGAGATCGGGCTGCGCCTGGCCATTGGCGCGCTGGAGCGCGAGGTGCTGCTGCAGTTCCTGATCGAGGCGGTGGTGCTGGCATCGCTGGGTGGCCTGATCGGCATCGTGCTGGCCACCGGCGCGTCGCTGGGGCTGTCCAGCGTGATGAAAGTGCCCTATCTCTTCAATCCGGGCGTGAACGTGATTTCGTTTATTTTTTCTGCTGGCATTGGCGTGCTGTTCGGTTATTTCCCGGCCAGGCGGGCCGCCCGCATGGACCCGATTGAGGCACTCCGGCATGAGTAAGCGCCGAGAGGGTTACCAACAGGTTCGCTTTCTTTTATATGCCCAAATACCATTTCAGGTTAGCCTGAGTATGGGGCAGCTCGATTCACCCAAGGCAACTGCCAACGGATTTAGGTTTATGAAGCCAGCATGTGACGACGCTGTTGGGCCTGGTGGAGGTGGGTCACGGTGTGGCCGCAGTGCCTTCTTTGGCGATGCCATGCAAAGACCATCCCCGGCTGGTCAGCATTCCTTTGTTTGAGCCAATCGTCACACGCAAGCGGTGTAGCACAGCCACAAAAATCAATACCGTCGCCGCCGCAATGAGGAAGGCGATGATTCCTTCCTCCAGATGGTCAAGTAGTTTCACGTGAAGTCCCGAAAATGAAAGGGTACACAGCATCGACGCCGGCCAACAAAGGTCCGCTGGTTTCGACGCCAGCGGACACGTGATTCGTGCCTTGTCAGCGGGTCGACGCGGCACGCACCGTCTCAATCACTTGTTGGCCACCTACGCGTGACGCCATTTCCTTGTGCACGGGCAACATGGCCTTGACCCACAGTTCATGCTCTGCCGCCGTCGGGGTATAGACTTCGGATTTTCCGGAGGCCCTGATCGCATCCAGCGATTCGGCCTCGTCTTTTTCGGCAATTTTGTCGTTGAATGCCGTAGCCTCCTTCATTGCCAATTCAAGCGTGGCACGGATATCAACTGGCAGGCCGTCCCAGAACTTCTTGTTGGCGACCACCACGTAGTTGCTAATGGTGTGGTAAGTCAGCGAAACATGCTTTTGCACCTCGTATTGCTTCTGTGTATACAAATTGGACAAAGGACCTTCTGTCCCATCGACCACGCCTGTTTGCAAGGCCAGATACACCTCGGAAAAGGCCAGGGTTTGCGGCAATGCGCCGACTGACTGCATGATCGCGGAATTGACCTTGGACGAGTTGATGCGCATTTTCAAGCCTCGCATGTCATCGGGGGTCCGTATCGGCTTATTGGCGCTCATCACGCGAAAACCATTGTCCCAATAGGACAGGCCCACCAGGCCCCGCGGCTCCAGCTTCTTCAGCAGGGCTGTGCCCGCTGGCCCGCGGGCAAAGCGATGGACCGCCTTGATGTCCTTGAAGATGTACGGGAGATCAAACACCTCGAATTCCTTGACCCCCATCGGGCCGAACTTGCCTGGCACGGGGGCGAGCATCTGCACCGCGCCGATTTGCAGTGCTTCCAGTTCCTCCTTGTCCTTGAACAGGGAGCTGTTCGGGTAAACATCGACTTTGACGCGCCCCTTGGTTCGCTCCTCCACCAACTTCTTGAAGTAGTCTGCCGCCTGGCCCTTGGGTGTATTGGACGCCGCAACATGGCTGAACTTGATGATGATGGGTTCCTGCGCCGCGGCAGGACCGCTCAGGGCAATGGTGGCGGCCACGCCAAAAGCAGCGAGGATGGTTTTATGGAATTTCATGGTTTGTCTCCTGTTGTAAAAAATTATTGCGAATCGTCTCGCGTCCGGAATGAGCGAGGTTACCGTAACAGTCAGAGGCGGGCGAACACCCGATCAACCATCACTCTCGCTTGGCCAAGGTCATCGGTCGGATCGCACAGTTTTACCAAAGCTTCTCGGTCAAGGTGTTTACCGATGGCGATAGGCACCCACGGCAACCATCTTCCCGCCTTGTCGGGCAGCGTGACCCGCGCAGCCTGGCGCTGGGTCTAGCCGACTTCAACCAACGAAGCCAGCGCGTCAGTACAGGACGCCTCTGTACCAAACCGTTCCGGAAAATCCATCAGGTTCGTCTCTGCCGTCTTCATGGCTCAACGCCTTCTGTTGTCGATCTGAACGGATTCAACAGCTGCTACTGAAAATGGTTCATAAGCATATTTTTTTATTCCATTTACCTTTCCTTTGCTATATTTTATATAGCTGGCCGTTACCGTAATCATTGGGGTAGTGCCCTATTTGTCTTCTAAAAACCGCTTAATCACCGCCCAGTTGAAGCCGGCTGGGCTGGCGCCTTTCAATCGCCCATTTCAGCAGGGCTGCGACCCGGTAAACGCCATGGGCAAATTTGCCATAAGGCAGGGTCGCAAACAGCGCCATGACCATCCCCAAGTGCAGCGCCAGCAGCAACGCCATGGCAGAGGTGTCGCGCCAGACCAGCAAGGCCAGCCCTGTCAAACTGGTGAAAAACAACAGTCCTATAAACCCGCGATCCATCGGTTTTTGGGCAGCGTCGCCATGCAGGGCGTGGCGCTGCAGGTTAAGCCACAACAAACCGGCAGGACCCACCAACAAGCCGATGCCGCCGACGGTCCCCAACAGCACCGGCACACTGGTGATACCGTAGGGTGCTTGCCACTTGAACACGTAGTGGTACAGCGTGGCCACGCTGGTCGCGGCAAAGCACAGCATGAAACCATAGAAAGTGGCATGGTGAAAACGCTGCCGCCACAGGGTGGGCGCATCGTCCTGGTTGGGGCAGCCTTCGGCCAGCTCACCCGATTGAATCTGGTTGGCGCCATCGAGATATTTCAGACGCAAGGCATCCGAGGTAGCCTCCAGCACGGCGGCCCCCGATGCAGCGCCCGGCGACACGTCGCGCCAGAACCTGCGCACCCCGAGGCCAAGGGCCAACGTGGCAAACAGGAAAATCGGCGTAAACATCAAAACCAGCAGATTATGTGGAAAGATGGCATCAAAGTTTCCCGCCAGCGGTTCGTGAAACAGCGTGCCTTTCATCATCACGGCCAGCACCAGGAACAGCGCCAGTCCGGCGGCCAGGGCCAGCGCCAGGGTCAGGCCATTGCGCTTGTACAGGGCGCCCAAGGCAGGCGGCCAGGCGTAGTCGGCATACGTCTGGCCACGCACCTGAGCCATGGCCTGCGGCACATTGACGGCAAACTCGTGCGGCGGTGCGTACTGGCAGGCATGCAAGCACGCCCCGCAGTTGTGGCACAGGTTGGCCAGGTAGTGAATGTCGGCCTTGCCAAATTCCAGGCGCCGCGTCATGGCGGGGAATACCGCGCAAAAACCTTCGCAATAGCGGCAGGCATTGCAGATCTGCAGCTGCCGGCCCACTTCGGCTTCGTAAGGCGTTAGCGGCAGTTCGCCGCTTGCGAGCGCCCGGGCTTCACGGGTCAGGGCTTCAAGCTGCTGCATGATGCGCACCCCTGTTCATGGCTGCCCTGGCAGCCTGGGTGCCGGCAATACGGCCAAAGACGGTGCCAATCGTCATGCCAACACCGGCCGTGTAACCCTTGCCGAGCACATTGCCCGCCATGATTTCACCCGCGGCAAACAGGTTGGGACTGGCCTGGCCGCCAAAATGCACCGCGGCTTGGTCGTTGACTTTCATGCCCAGGTAGGTGAAGGTGATGCCGGGTTTGAGCGCGTAACCATAAAACGGGGCGGTGTCGATAGGCCGCGCCCAATGGGTCTTGGCCGGGGTCAGCCCCTCGGTGTGGCAGTCGTCCAGTACGGCATGGTCGAACGTGCCGACGCGGCAGGCCGCGTTGTAGTCCTGCATGGTGCGCATGAAGGCCGGCACATCCAGGCCCAGTTGCTGCGCGAGATGCTCCAGCGAATCGGCTTTTTCGCCGGGAAACACCGGCGGCATGAACCGGCCAATGGCCTTGGCGTCGATCACCGAATAAGCCAGTTGCCCGGGCTGGTGCGCCACCAGCCGGCCCCAGATGGCATAACGCTTGGGCCAGAAATCTTCGCCTTCATCGTAAAAGCGCTGGGCCTGTTTGTTCACCACCACCCCGAGCGAGACACAATCCACCCGGGTGCAAATGCCGCCGTCGTAGAGCGGCGCGCGCGCGTCAATGGCGACCGAGTGGCTTTGCGTCGGGTCGCCGATGGTGTCGGCACCCTGGGCCATCAAGTCGCGCAGCAGCACGCCCATGTTGAAACGCGTGCCACGAATCGCGAAGTTGTCGGCCGGCCATTCACCGGCTTCGTTCTGGCCCCAGGCTTCGCGCAGCCACCCGCGGTTGGACTCAAACCCGCCACTGGCCACCACACAGGCCCGCGCTTCAATGCGCGCTGAAGCGCAGTGCGCTGCCACAAAGCGGCCACCCTCCAACTCCAGGCGATCGACCGGTGACGCATAGCGAATTTGCACGCCCAGCCTTTCCGCGCTGCGGTAGTAGGCGTTCATCAGCGCCTTGCCGCCGCCCATGAAAAAGGCGTTGGTGCGCGACAGATGCAGGGTGCCCGACAGCGAGGGCTGAAACCGCACCCCGTGCTTGCGCATCCACCCGCGGCAGTGCGACGACTCCCGAATCGCCAGCCGGGCCAAGTGCTCATTGGTCTGCCCACCGGTAACTTTAAGCAGGTCTTGCCAATACTCTTCTTCCGTATAGGACTCGGTCAGCACATCCTGCGGCGCATCGTGCATGCAGCGCAGATTGCGCGTGTGCTGCGAGTTGCCACCGCGCCACTCGCGCGGTGCCGACTCCAGTACCAGCACGCTCGCACCGGCTTCCCGCGCCATCAGCGCGGCACACAGCGCGGCATTGCCACCGCCAATGACCAGGACGTCAATCATCCAATAACTCCTAATTTCCACTTAATCTGTGTGAATGCCAGTGCGACTGGCAGACCGGCTGGACGCTTGGAGGACGCTTAGAACTGGTAGCGTCGCAAGCCACCGTCAACAGGAATCACCGCGCCGGTGATGTAGCTGGCCAGGGGCGACGACAAGAAACACACCAGATGGGCCATATCTTCCGGCTCGCCATAACGGCCCACGGGGATTTCGTTGTCGCACTGCCACTGGCGGTACTCCGGGGTGTAGTTGCGAAAAATCTGCTCTGAGTTAATCCGCCCAGGCGGAATGCTGTTGACCGTGATGCCGTTCTTGCCGACCATGCGGCTCAAACCCTTGGCCCAGCTGTGAAGGCCGGCTTTGGCGCAGAACGCACCATTGACATGATCAGGCTCGCTCTTGCCGGTGATATTGATGATGCGCCCCCAGTGGCGCGCAATCATCTGGTCCAGCAGGGCCTGCGCCACTTGGCGGGGGCGGTGAAAGTTCAGGGTAATCGCTTCCTGCCAGCGGTCTTCACTGACATGCAGGTCGGCAAAAGAGCGCGAGCCCCCCGCATTGTTGACCAGGATATCCACACCGCCCAGGCCCGCCATGGCGGCGTCCGTCAGGGTTTTAGCGGCGTCTTCAGCGTAAAGATCAGACTCAATGACCACCGGGCGGTGCCCGCCCCGGCTGACAATTTCCTCGGCGACCTCGTTGAGCAGCGCAACGCGGCGTGCAGAAATGGCCAGCCTGACGCCCTCGGCCGCCAGCGCGAGCGCAATGCCCCGCCCGATGCCCGAGCTGGCGCCGGTCACCAGCGCTGTTTTGTCTCCAAGTTGCAGATCCATGATGTCTCCTCGTGGCGGATGTTTGAAAACGTTGAAGGCTGGAATTTAGCGCTGAAGCACCGCCTGTGAAAGGAGTTGCGCGGCATGGGGCTATCACAAATCGTGATGGCAGCCGCTATAGGGTCAGGCCGGTCTCAGGCGCTGGCCAGCCGAGCCCCGACCCAGCGGCCTGAACGCACCGCCTCGGTCGCGCAATCCGCCAGCACCACTCGAGCCGCCAAAGCTGCGGGCGAGAGCTCGTCGTCAGACAGGCTGCACAGCGAGTTGGATCGGCGTGCCAGCGTATCGGTGAGTTGCGCCAGATGAAAGCGCTGCGGCGCGTCGGCGAAACGGCTCACCGCGGCCCAGGGCTGCAGCGTACATCCCAGGCCGCTGTCGACCGCATCCATCAGCATGGCCAGTGAGTCGATTTCGGCGACCAGCGTGGGTGTGCATTTGGCCCGTGCAAAGGCGCTTTCGAGCGTGCTGCGCAAACCGTGCGAGCCGGTGGGCAATATCAGCGGCATCCCGGCAAGCTGCGCCACACTGATGCGGTTTGCGGGTTCCCCCAGCAACCCCCGGCGCGACTGGATCAAAAACAGTTTTTCCTCCAACAGGGGCATCACGCTCCAGCGGCGTCCGGCATGAGTGTTGAACAGCATGGCCAGATCCAGCTGACGCGCGTTGAGCATGGCTGTCAGGTGACCTGACAGGCTTTCCACCATATGGAGGCGCACATCGGGGTAACGTTCGCGCATGGCCCGAATCAGCGGCAGACCCAGCACGGCGGCCGTGGTGGGGGCCATTCCCACACTGACACTCCCCGACAGGCGCGCCTGCTGCGCCGCACGCGCTGCTTGCTCCGCATGGCGCAGCACCAGTTGCGCCTCGCGAAAAAAAGCCAGCCCCGCCTCGGTGGGAACTACCCCCTTGGGACTTCGTTGAAACAAGCGGGTCGAAAGCTCGCCCTCTAACCGGCTGATCTGCTGGCTCAAAGCCGATTGCACAAGATTCATATCCAGCGCGGCCCGGCTGATGCTGCCCAGTTCAATCACCCGGACCAGATAACGCAGTTGGCGCAGTTCCATGCAGACTCCTTCGCTGGGGATTAACCCCCACCGCATAACCATCACCTTTTGTGATGCCCGTGATCATCGCACGGGGCAGCGCCTCCCGCCCAGCCTCGCACACACCGGAACAGTCCATGGTCAAATGACGCGTTGGGGAAAAATCCCCGGTCTTCAGTTCTTCAGGACATATGGAAACCCAGCTACCCCTCGTGCTCATCACCGATCAGATCCACGGTGTCGTCATCGATTTGATCTATGCAGGGCCAAGAAACTTCACCGGCCAGGTGCTCTATGACAACGCCCTGTGCTTTTTGCATCCGCAAGCCGAGGCGTGCCTACGCAAGGCCATCACTGCAGCCAGAGGTTTTGGGGTTCAGCTAAAGATATTCGATGCGTTTCGGCCGCAGGAGGCCCAAGAAGCCTTGTGGGCCTTCTCGCCCAACCCCGCCTATATCGCAGACCCTGCCAAGGGCTCCAACCACACGCGGGGTGTCGCCCTTGACCTGACGCTAATCGGACCGGACGGGCAAGTGCTCGACATGGGCACGCCGGTAGACACCATGACTGCCGCATCACATCATTTTCATGTGGCTCTGCCTGCGGCCGTTCAGGTCAACCGCATGGTTTTACTCACCCTCATGCTGGAAGCCGGCTTTGTTCATCACCCCAATGAATGGTGGCACTATCAACTCCCGGACGCCCACCAGTTTCCACTGATAGACAGCCAGGCTTCCATGACTTGCGTGCCTGCCGGCATCCAGCCAATCATTGACTCACCATGAACTGCTTGACTACTGCCTGGAGCGCTCACGAAGCCGAGTTGCGCAGCTGGGCGCGTCGCCGTCTGAGCAACCCGGCAGAAGCCGATGACCTGATACAGGACCTGTTCATCAAGGCGCTACGCCAGGGTGAGCGATTCTGCTCCGTACACAACGCACGCGCCTGGCTGTTCGAGGTCGCGCGCAACATACTGGCCGACCGCTTGCGCGTGGCACGTGACACGGTGGAGCTACCCGAGGAGTTGTCGGCGCCGCTGGAGGATACCGACACGGTGGACAGCCTGACGGCCTGCCTGCCGCGTGTGCTGTCGGAGTTGAGTACCGAGGACCGCGACGCCATTACCCAGTGCGACCTGCAGGGCGTGCCCCAGGCAGATTTCGCCAACGCCCGGGGCTTGAGTCTGAGCGCGGCCAAGTCACGCCTGCAGCGCGCCCGCCTGCGCCTGAAAGCGCGCATGACGCAAGTCTGCCAGGTGCAGCTGGACGACGCAGGCCACGTGGCGGATTTTGTGCCGCGCAATTGATGCCGGCATCCATGCTAACCCGACCTGCAAATTGCTATTATTTTAATAGCTTGTAGCGCAATCCCCTATTGGGCTAGAAGCACTTTTTCTTAAATTTTTTGCATTGGATGTAAAAGAATGCCGAGGCCGGGTGACGCTGCGGGTATCTGAAGCAGCGCATGGATCAGGATAAAAATATCCAGTTTCCTGCGTCTTTTGCCAAACTCATTCGTCTTCACAAGTATGAGCACACTCACTTCATCCCTCCAGCGCTGGCCCACGCGCCAGCCCGCCATTTTTCTGGCCTTGGCCGCTGCCGTCTGGTGGGGCCTCTACCAGACCCTCGCGTCGGCTTCTGAAGCCCTGGTCGCAAGCTTGCCGGTGGACCCGGCCAGCCACCTGGGCGGGGCGCTGCAGTTTTTCTTCTACGACACACCCAAGGTGCTGATGCTCTTGACAGGTGTAGTGTTTGTCATGGGCATGATCAACAGCTATTTCACGCCCGAGCGCACCCGGCTGCTGCTGGCGGGGCGCACCGAAGGAGTGGCCAACGTCATGGCGGCGTCTTTGGGCATCGTCACGCCGTTCTGCTCGTGCTCGGCCGTACCCCTGTTCATCGGCTTTGTGCAGGCTGGCGTGCCGCTGGGGGTGACTTTTTCGTTCCTGATCTCGGCCCCCATGGTTAACGAGGTAGCGCTGACGCTGCTCTTTGGCATGTTTGGCTGGAAGGTCGCTCTGCTGTATATGGGGCTGGGACTGTCGGTCGCCATCGTCGCCGGCTGGACCATCGGACGCCTGAAAATGGAAGCGTACCTGGAAGACTGGGTGCGCGACATGCCCAAGACAGCAGCAAGCTTCGAGGCTGTTGACACCACGCTGGGCGACCGCATTGAAGGCGGGTTTGCGGCGGTGCGTGAGATCGTCGGCAAGGTCTGGCCCTACATCCTGGCGGGCATTGCACTGGGCGCCTTGATTCACGGCTATGTGCCGGAAGACTTCATGGCCAGTTTCATGGGCAAGGACGCGTGGTGGTCGGTGCCACTGGCCGTCATCATCGGCGTGCCCATGTACACCAATGCAGCCGGCGTGATACCCATCGTGCAGGCGCTGCTGGCCAAGGGCGCGGCGCTGGGTACGGTGCTGGCCTTCATGATGAGCGTGATTGCGCTGTCGCTGCCCGAGATGATCATCCTGCGCAAGGTGCTCAAGGTGCGGCTGATCGCCACCTTCGTTGGTGTGGTCGCCACCGGTATCCTGATCGTCGGCTATGTGTTCAACGCCGTGCTGTGAGGCACGTCACCAGTCCCTTCTAAACAATATCAAAAGGAAACTTCATGGACATCAAGGTACTCGGCACCGGCTGTGCCAACTGCAAAAACACGATTGCACTGATCGACCAGGTGGCGAAAGCCAAAGGGGTCGCGGTCAAGCTGGAAAAAGTGGAAGAACTGCGCGATATCATGAGCTATGGCGTGATGTCCACGCCAGGCGTCGTCATCAACGGCAAGGTGGTTCACGCTGGCGGCGTACCCAGCCGCGACAAGATCGAGCAATGGCTCACGGCCCAGGCCTGACACCTCACACCTCACACCTCACAACTCACACCTGACAGGAGAACTTTATGCTGCAAGAAGCCAAAGAGGTTTGCCCCACCACCACGCGCCGTCTGGCGACTGAAGGTGCGCTGCTGGTGGACGTACGCGAGCCGCGCGAGGTACAAGCCCTGACGTTCGACGTACCGGCCATCGTGAACATTCCGCTGCTGGAGCTGGAGAAGCGCTGGAGCGAGCTGCCAAAGGACCGCGAGATCGTCCTGGTGTGCGAAAGCGGCGCCCGCAGCCTCAAGGCGACCTATTACCTTCAGTACCACGGGTACACCCAGGTCAGCAACATGAGCGGCGGCATCCTCAAGTGGATGAAAAAAGGGTTTCCGGTAATCGGGCAACGCCTTGAAGCGGGTGCCTGTTCGACGGGCTGCTGTGGGTCTGGATGCACACCGGCTGACGCTGCCGATGCATCGTCCTGCTGCTGAGCACGGCGCGCTGCTGATGGCTGCGGTTGACCTGTGGTGGACCGCGCAAGCCGTGCTCCTGTGATGCGCTTGCTCAACCTCGAACCTGAACCGGCTACCCCGTGAAAGAACTACTCTCCCACCGCTTCCACCTCGTATTTTCGATGCTGATGGGTGCAATGATGGCGCTCCTTATGACCTTCGTCATCACGCTGGGCAAAATTGGCTGGCAAACTGACTTCCGGCGTGCCTGGACCAAGGCCTATGCGCTTGCCTACGTGATTGCCGTGCCGGTCATCCACTTCCGGCGCCACTGGCCCGCAAGCTGACGGTACGATTCGTCCAGATGCCTTAGCATGGGACGCAGGTCAGCTTTTTGATCTCTTCTTCCACTGGAGCGTCACACCATGAATGCCAATAAAGTCCTCGACATGATGCACACGCGCATGGGCCAGGTGCGCGCCGAGCAGCCCATGTTGACCGCAAGCGCCAAGGCAGCGTGACAGGCACCACAACATCGCCTTCTGCACCGACGACGCTTCAAGCCGTCGCCGGTTTCGCGTTGCTGTTCACGGTGTCATTCGACCGCAGGGTCAGACCGATCGAAGCAGGCGCCGCAGCACAGGCTGCGGCTCTGAAGCCATTTTCAGCGGACGAACTCGCCGCATACCAGGCGCTGCGAGACGAGACCGAACTGCATGTCCTGGGCAGCGCGTTCATCGAAGCTGGACGGCTCACTCACCTGCCGATCGGGCGTATCGCACTGGAGCCGTTGACCGGCGACCCACAGGCCCCGACCGCGGCCGACGTGCACCTGTTCACGCATGTATCCGGCGCGGCGCTGTGGGAGGTCTGGTTGCCAGGCCAGCCGCAGGACTTCGACGCGCAACGCTGGGTCGCCTGGCTTGACGAGCAGGCTGAAAGCAGTCTGCCATCCCGCGTCTGGCGGGCGTTGCAGCCCCTGAATAAGGCCATCGGCGGGTCCGACGCTTACCGGCAGTACCTGCCGTGCAGCGTCGTGCGCCTGCTCGACCAAGCACTGGCTGCGCTGACCGAGCGGCATGCCGCTGACATTGTCGGCCTGCTGTGGCGTGACCGCTCGACACGCACGCTCAAGCCCGAGGTGATCGACGCCGAGCTGGAGCGCGACTACTGCGCCCGCGAAGGCGGGATCACGCTGCTGGGGCGCAGGGCCGCGCTGGACATCCACGGCAACGAAGACAATGCCGCGCCCGAAGCCTTGGCATCGGGCTTGCCGCCGCGTAGCGCCGTGCCCTATCTGATCACCCTGGAGCTGCTTCTGGTCGAGCGCGCCGTGCTGCTGCAGCTCTACGAGCGGCTTTCACTATCCACGCCAGCCAGCATTGAGGGCCTGCTCGAACTCAAGCAACAGGTCAGCGACGGGCTGGAGGAATACTACGGTGCCACCCTGGCGGTCACCCGCTTCGGTGACGCCGTGGCCGAGGACGGCGAGCGCCTGTTCGGCATCGTCGAGTTGTACGACGCGCTGATGGACCGGCTGGAAACAGTCAGCTTTGCGCTGACCACCCGCTACCAGCAGCGCATGACGCAAATGCAGTTCTGGCTGACGGTGGTGTTCGGCTCCACCGAGATCGGCTTCATCGCGGCGAGTATCGCCACCTGGTACTACCGCAGCGAGCTCGGGTCCGTGCTGGCCTGGACGGTCGGCGCGACCCTCGTGTCAGCAGGCGTGCTGGTGGCGCTGCTGCGCCGACGCATTGAAAAACCATGATGTTAAATCCACCCGCTGACCACACCCACCTTGGCTGCGCGCCGCTTTCTTTGAGGCAGGCCCACCATGTGTGAACTCTTCGCGCTCTCCAGCGAACGGCCTGCCAACGCGACGTTTTCGCTCGGAGTCTTCGGCGAACGCGGAGGCAGGCTGGGGCCCCACAAGGATGGCTGGGGCGTCGCATTCAAGGAAGGGCGCGACTTTCGCTTGATCAAGGAAGCGGCCCCCGCTTCAGACAGTGCCTGCTTGCGCTTCGTCGAATCCCAGGAATTTCGCAGCGAGATCGTGCTCTCGCATATTCGATTGGCCAGCGTGCCGCGCGTGAACTCCTACACCAACACGCATCCGTTCGCGCGCGAGTTGTACGGCGCCTGTCATGTGTTCGCACACAACGGCGACATGCCAGGCGTTCTGGGCGATAGCCGCTTCGCACCGGCGTGGAATTTTCCGCTCGGCGAGACCGACTCGGAGTGGTCGTTCTGCGCCTTGATGGACCGCCTGCGCCGTGCGCTGGCCCCCGACGAGGTGCTGAATGTACCCAAAAAGCTGCCGGTCATCCAGAACTGGGCCAACGAGCTCGCGCAAGGTGGCACAGCCAACTTCCTGCTGTCCGACAGTGAGTACCTTTATGCGCACTGTTCGACCAAGTTGTTCTACATCGAAAGGCAGTGCCTGGCGCCCCGCGAGTCGTTCGGCAGCGCGTCCCTGCGCGTGGCGCTGGAACCCGCGCAAGACGGTGCCCAGCATGTCAGCCTGATCGCCACCCAGCCCTTGACGACAAACGAAGCCTGGCTCGCGCTGCCGCCCGGAGAGGTGGTGGTGTTCCACCGCGGTCGGCGCATTTTTTAAAACCCGAAACTCAACTGGAGACCGATATGTCCAAACTTGTTCTGCATCTGTTCCATGACGACGCGCCTTCCCTCTCAACCGTTGCGGCGCTGGCCGAACGCATGCACCAGACTCCGGGCGGCAGCGCCGCAGCACTGGAAGTCTATGTGTTCGGGCCGGCCGAAGCCGTGCTCGCCGCGCCTGACCGGACCGAGTTCAACGCGCAAATCGACAGTCTGGTCAACCAAGGCGTACGCGTGACCAGCTGCATCGGGCTGGCGCAAAAATTCGGCGCCGAAGCGGCTTTTCGTGCCCGTGGTATCGCGCTTGAGTCGGCGGCACTGGCTTTTCCCCGCTTTGCGGCCGAGGCTGCAACGGTGATCAGTTTCTGATCGACCGACAATCCGTAACATCACGGCATCGCGCAGTGCGAATTGCGAATTGACTAACGGAATCCCCTTCATGACCCCTCTCATTGCATACCCCTCGGCGGCTCCCGCCGTCATCGCATCGCTCGAAGCCCTATCGGTCGAGACACTCAACAGCGACTGCTTCTGCATCAGCCTGGACACCGACGCGCTGCGCGTGGCGCTGGAATCTGAAATCGGCCAACCGGGCCTGTTTGACCTAGTGCAGCAACGTTGTCCATATCTGTTCGCGGCACGCCCCGTGTTTGTGTCGCAGGCCCACATGGCACGCATGGCCAGGCTGATCCAGGCCATCGAGTCGGTGGTCGCGCTGCCAACTTACCGCGAAGAGGTATTGGCCCGCTCGCCCGCCATCGCGCGGCATCATCCGGGCGGTGCGAGGAGCGTTTTCTTCGGCTACGACTTTCATGTGACCGAGGGCGGCTTCGGTCTCATCGAGATCAACACCAATGCAGGCGGCGCCATGCTCAACGCCGTACTGGCGCGGGCGCAACGCGCCTGCTGCCCGGCGATGGAGTCCTTGGTGCCGCCGCAGGCTACGGCCGATGCGCTGGAAGCCAGCATCGTGGCCATGTTCCGCCACGAGTGGTCTCTTTCTGGTCATACGCAGCCGCTGCGCAGCATCGCCATCGTCGACGAGGCCCCCGAGCAGCAGTACCTGTACCCCGAGTTTGTGCTGTTCCAGCAATTGTTCCAGCGCCATGGGCTGCAGGCGGTAATCGCTGGCCCGTCCGAGTTCAGCTTGCGCGGTGGCGTGCTCTGGCATGGAGAGCTGGCCATCGACCTGGTCTACAACCGTCTGACGGATTTCTCGCTCGAGGCACCCGCCAGCGCCACACTGCGCGAAGCCTACCTGCAAAACGCCATGGTGCTCACGCCGCACCCCCAGGCGCATGCCTTGTATGCCGACAAGCGCAACCTGGCCCTGCTCAGCGATACCAAGCGGCTCCAGGCCCTGGGCGTGCCGCAGGCCACGCAAGACGTGTTGCTGGCGGGCATTCCGCATACGGAAATTGTGGACCCGGCGAATGCAGAACGCCTGTGGCGGGATCGCAAGCGACTCTTCTTCAAGCCGTTTGCGGGCTTCGGCGGCCATGCCGCCTACCGCGGCGACAAGCTGACCCAGCGTGTCTGGCAGGAAATCCTCGTAGGCGACTATGTCGCGCAGGCGCTGGTCAGCCCTGGCGAGCGGGTCATCTCGGACCAGCAGCCGGCCCAGGTGCTGAAGTTCGACTTGCGCGACTATGCCTATGACGGCCGGGTGCAATGGGTGGCGGCACGCTTGTACCAGGGCCAGACCACCAACTTTCGCACGCCTGGCGGCGGCTTCGCGCCGGTGTATGAAGCGCCCGTATGACAGCGACGACGCCTGAAAGTGAATCGGGGCAACCCGACCTCGCCGCGCGGCCTCAGGCGTCATCGGCAGCATCGACCAGCGGGTGGCCACAGCGCCAAGGACTGAGCACTGCCGAGGCGGCGCGCCGACTGGCCGCCGAGGGCCCGAACCTGCTACCCGGCAGCACACCGAAATCGACCCTGGCGATCGTGCGAAAGGTACTCACCGAGCCGATGTTCCTGATGCTGCTGGCCGCTGGCGGTATCTACCTGGCGCTGGGCGACCGGGCCGAAGCGCTGTTCCTGCTCGGCTTTGTGTTCGTTGTGATCGGCATCACGCTGGCGCAGGAGCGCAAGACGCAACGCGCGATGGAGTCGCTGCGCGACCTGTCAGCGCCGCGCGCGCTGGTGATCCGGGGCGGGCAAGAGCAACGAATCGCCGGGCGCGATGTGGCGCGCGGCGATCTGCTGGTGCTACGCGAAGGTGACCGCATCGCCGCAGATGCGCTGCTGCTCAATGGGCAACTGGAGGTGGATGAATCGCTGCTGACCGGAGAGGCGGTGCCGGTGGCGAAGTTACCCGGCGCGGCGGACGCCGCATTCGGACAACCCGGTGGCGACAGCACGGCGTTTGTGTTTGCCAGCACGGTGGTCACGAAAGGCCTTGGTCTGGCCGAGGTACACGCCACCGCCAGCGCTACGGCAGTTGGGCGTATCGGTGCCGACCTGGCGGCCACCACCGAGCCGCCGTCGGCGCTGCAACAGGCCTCGCGCACACTGGTCCGCCGGCTTGGCCTGGGCGCGCTTGTTCTCGCCAGCATTCAGGTGCTGCTGGGCTGGTGGTGGGACGGCCGGCCGCTGCTGGACAGCCTGCTGGCGGGCATCGCGCTGGCGATGGCCATCCTGCCGGAGGAGATTCCGGTCATCCTCACCGTATTCCTGGCGCTGGGCGCCTGGCGCATCTCAAAACAAAAGGTGCTGACGCGGCGCGCCTCGGCGGTCGAGGCGCTGGGCGCCATCACCGTGCTGGCGGTGGACAAGACCGGCACGCTCACTGTCAACCGCATGGCAGTGGCCGAGATCGCCACCGCCGACGCGCACTTCACTCCCGACGGCGCGGCCAACTTGCCCGAGGTCTTTCACGAACTGGCCGAGTTTGCGATGCTGGCCACGCCGGGCGACCCCTTCGATCCGATGGAAAAGGCAATCCAGCTGTTCGGCCACCGCTGGCTGGCGGGCACCGAGCATGTGCACGATGGCCGCATGCCGGAGTTCGAATACGCGCTCTCGGGCGATATCCTGGCGATGACGCGGGTGTTCGCCAGCGCCGACCCATCGCAGCACCTGCTGGCTACCAAGGGCGCGCCCGAGGCGGTGGCCGACCTATGCCACCTGGATGCCGAGCGGCGCGAGGCGATCCGACACCAGGTCGAGGGGATGGCCGAGCGCGGCCTGCGCGTGCTGGGCATAGCCCGTGGGCGCTGGGCTGGTGCAGCCGCCGCACCGGACACTGAGCCAGTCTGGCCGCAAAGTCAGCATGATTTCGATTTCGAATTCCTCGGAATGCTCGGACTGGCCGATCCGCCGCGCCCCGAGGTATCTGCCGCGTTGGCCGAGTGCCGCCGCGCTGGCGTGCGCGTGATCATGATGACCGGCGACCACCCTGCCACGGCCCGCGCCATCGCGCGCCAGGTGGGCCTGTCAGAGCGCCCCGAGGTCATCACCGGGGCCGAGATCGCCGCGCTGGACGACGCGGCGTTGCGCGAACGCCTGCGGCATGTGGACCTGTGCGCACGGCTGCAGCCAGCGCACAAGCTGCGCCTGGTGCAGGTGCTGCGCGCCGCCGGTGAGGTGGTGGCAATGACCGGCGACGGCGTCAACGATGCGCCGGCGCTGAAAGCCGCTGACGTGGGCATCGCGATGGGCGAGCGCGGCACCGACGTGGCACGCGAAGCCGCCGCGCTGGTGCTGCTGGACGACAGTTTTGCCCGCATCGTCGCGGCCATCCGCCAGGGACGGCGCATCGACGACAACATCCGCAAAGCCACGCGCTTCGTCTTTGCTGTGCATGTACCCATCATCGCGCTGGCGCTGGTGCCAGCGCTGCTGCAATGGCCGGTGCTGCTGCTGCCGGTACATATCGTGTTGCTGGAACTATTGATCGACCCCGCCTGCTCGATCGTTTTCGAGGCCGAGCCTGAAGCCAGCGGCCTGATGGACCGTCCGCCCCGCCCGGTATCAAGCTCGCCGTTTGCTGCCGCGCCGCTGGGCCATGCGGTGCTGCAGGGCCTGGGCATCGCGGGGCTACTCTTGCTCGGGTATGCCTGGCTCGCAGAGCAAGGCTGGAGCGCCGCTCAAGGCCGCAGCATGGTGTTCAGCGCACTGGTGCTCAGCGTGCTGCTGCTGATCCTGGCGAACCGCGACCTGACGCGGCCGGCGATCATGGGCGTCAGCAATCCCAACCCCTGGCTGTGGCGCATGGCCGCCGCCGTGGGGCTGCTGCTCGCGGCGGTGCTGGGCGTTCCCTGGCTGCAAAACGTCATGGGCCTGGCACTCCCCGGCCCTGCAGGGCTGGCCGTCGAGGTCGGCCTCCTGGCGTTGTGCTGCGTATGGCTGGAGTTGGTGCGGCGCTTCGGCCCTCGCCTGCGCACGCCCGGCGTTGGCGCCTGAGCCTCGACCCGTAACTAGATCGCGGTCGCACATTCATCCGAACATTGACAGAAGAAAGCTTTCATGACAGATACCCCAAAGATGACGTTCACGGTCAAGGCCCGCCGCGTTGATGCACATGGCAGCGAAGCCGATTGCAAGGATGCGCAGATCACGCTCGACACCGACCTGGCTGGGCGGCGCGATGCCTTCAACCCGGCCGAGCTACTGCTGGCCGCGCTGTCGGCCTGCATGATCAAGGGCATCGAGCGCGTCACGCCCATCCTGAAGTTCGATTTGCGCGGCGTCGAGGTCCGCGTACATGGCGTGCGCCAGGACGTGCCGCCCAAGATGGAGTCCATCCGCTACGAGATCGTGGTGGACACCGACGAGTCAGACCAGCGCCTCAATCTACTACACGAGAACGTGAAGAAGTACGGAACGGTCTTCAACACCGTGACACCCGGCACCGATCTGGCCGGCACGATGCGCCGTAAGTCAGCCAATGAACCAGGTCAGACAGGGCAAGCAGGAGACAGGCAATGAGCACCGGACACGACCATGGCCACGATCATGCGCCCGCAGAGTTCAACCGCGCGTTTGCCATCGGTATCGCGCTGAATATCGCCTTCGTCGCGATCGAGGGTTTTTATGGCTGGAAGGTCAACTCACTGGCGCTGCTGGCCGATGCCGGTCACAACCTGAGCGACGTGGCAGGCCTGGTGCTGGCCTGGGGCGGCGCGCTGGCCGGCAAGCTGCGGCCCGATCTGCGCCACACCTATGGATGGAAGCGGGCATCCATTTTGGCCGCGTTCTTTAACGCCCTGCTGTTGCTGGTGGCCATGGGCTCGTTGGGTTGGGAGGCAGTGGGCCGCCTGGGTACGCCGGAGGCGACCGAGGGCTGGACCATCATCGCCGTTGCCGGTGTCGGTATTGCGATCAACACCGCCACCGCACTGCTGTTCATGCGGGGCCGAAAAGGCGATCTGAACATTCGCGGTGCCTTCCTGCACATGGCGGCCGACGCGCTGGTGTCGTTGGGCGTGGTGATTGGCGGCGCGCTCTACCTCTGGCAGGGCTGGGCGTGGATTGACCCGGTGATGAGCCTGGCCATCGCGGTGATCATTGTGGTCGGCACCTGGAATTTGTTCAAACAATCGCTGCACCTGATGTTTGATGGCGTTCCCGAGGGTGTCGATCTGGCTGCCGTGCGCACGCTATTGCTGAGCCTGCCGGGAGTCGGCGAGGTGCATGACCTGCACGTCTGGGCCATGGGCACCTCCGAGACTGCACTGACGGCGCATGTGGTGCTGAAAGATCAGGGCACGGATGCCAGCGCCGTACTGCACGAGGCCGAGCACGAATTGCACGAGCACTTTGAGATTCGTCACATCACGCTGCAGCTGGAGTCTGCTGCATATGCCCCGCTGTGCGCGCTGCGGGAAGGCAGCGGCTGCTGCTAAAAGCGCTCTTTTTTTAATAGCTGCTTGCGCAGTATATTCGGGGGCCAGAGCCTGTTTTTGTCGTAAGAATTGGTCAAACCACGGCCGCTTTGCGTGGCAGGCTGAGCACAACTTCCAGGCCACCCTGCGGGCGATTGCGCAGCGCGATATCGCCACCGTGCGTCTGGGCAATGTTGCGCGCAATCGTCAGCCCGAGCCCGGTGCCGCCGGTTTGACGGCTGCGTGAGCCTTCGAGCCGGTAAAACGGCTCGAAGACCTTCTCCAATTCTGCCTCCGCAATACCCGGGCCGTCGTCGATCACGCGCAGCGTCAGACTCAGCGGTGTGTCCTCGACTGTCACCGTGGCCTGCCCGCCATAGAGCACGGCGTTGTCGATCAGGTTGACCAGGCAACGCTTGAGCAGCGATGCCACGGCAACAAAGGGCTGAAGGGCGCGCCCTTCAATGCGCACCGAGCGACCCATGGCCTCGTTGTCGGACTGGAGGCTCTCGAGCAGCGCCATCACATCCACTGCTTGCCGGGGCTCGTTGCCGCCCAGGCCGCGCATGAACTCAAGCGTGTGCGTGACCATGGCCTCCATTTCCTTCAGGTCGGCCTCGAATCGTTCGCGCAATTCATCGTCATCCAGCAGGTCGGCGCGCAGGCGCATGCGCGTGATCGGGGTTTTCAGGTCGTGCGACATCGCTGCCAGGATGCGCGTGCGGTCATGAATAAAATGCGACAGTCGCCTTTGCATCGCGTTGAAGGCCTGCGCGGCACGGCGCACCTCCAATGGTCCCTCTTCATCCAGGGGCGGGCGGTCGATATCCTGGCCCAGACCCTCAGCGGCCATGGCCAGCACATGCAGCGGACGGGTGATCCAGCGCACCGCCACAAACGACAGCGCCAGCACCGCGCACAGCAAGAGCAGCAACGTGAGCGCCAGGCGCCAGGGCAGCGTCGCGGCGGCCTGTGGCAGTTCGGTGTCGAAGCGCGCCCAGCGTCCGTCGCGCAGTTGAACCTGGGTGCGCAACACCGGGCCGCCCTGCGCGGCTGCGTGGTCCATGCCCGGCCCGCCGCCCATCATGGCCTGGCGCCGCCCGTAGCCCGAGCCCGCCGAGCGCGCCGGGTTGAAAGATTCGACGGGCTCGACGCGGATCGGACGCGCATCACCCAAGGCGGCGCGCAACATCGACGTAAACATCATCGCCCGCGGTCCGACAGCCGCTTCGTCGGGTGAGGCGATGACCGCATCGTGCAAGGACAGCACCAGCGGCGGCACGCTCAATACCGCGACGATGCGCTCGCGCTCGGCCGGCCCCAGGGAGTCCAGCAGCTTGACCACGTCAGTGACGCGCTGGACCTGCTGCATGCCACTGGTCTTCTGCAGCAAACGGTCGCGCTCGGCGAAATTGAAAGCCGCACTCAGCAACTGGGCCACCAGCATGCCGCCAGCCAACACCAGCATCAACCGACCGAACAGCGACTGCGGCCACCAGCGCATCAGTGCTCCTTGCTCACCGTGGCCGCGAGCACATAGCCCTCGCCGCGCACAGTCTTGATCAGTTGCGGATCGCGCGAGTCGTCGCCGAGCCGATGGCGCAGGCGGCTGACCTGCACGTCGATGCTGCGGTCCAGTGGCCCGGCCTCCTTGCCCTGGGTCAGGTCCAGCAGCTGATCGCGGTTGAGCACGCGATTGGGGTGGTCGAGGAAGACCCGCAGCAGCCGGTACTCGGCCCCACTGATCGGCGTGACCACGTCCATCGAGGAGATCAGGTTGCGCTGGACCGTGTCGAGCACCCAGTCGGCAAAACGCAGCGTTGCCGACTCGTCGGGCCGCAGGTTGGGCGGCAGGCTGCGGGCGCGCCGCAAAATGACCTTGATGCGCGCGAGCAGCTCGCGCGCGCTGAAGGGCTTGGGCAGGTAGTCGTCAGCCCCCATTTCCAGGCCCACGATGCGGTCGGTCTCATCGCCGCGAGCGGTCAACATGATGACCGGAATGTCGGATTTCGTTCGCAGGGTGCGACACAGCGTAAGCCCGTCGTCGCCAGGCAGCATCAGGTCGAGCACGATCAGGTCGAAGTTGGCGCTGGCTAGCGCCCGCCACATCGCGCGGCCGTCACCCACCGTGCTCGCCTGCAGGCCATTCTTTTCAAGATACCGGCTCAACAAGTGGCAAATTTCGGCGTCGTCATCAACGATCAGGATGTGGTCGGGTCGGTCCATGGTGCTTATTACATCGCAGCCCGCACAGTGCAGGCCATGAAGATGTATCACAGTATGTCAGGTCGCGGGTTTGTCGCATGCCGCGACAAAAAGACCGAGGGCTGACATCGCCCGCTTACATGGCGGCGCTGAAATAGACCACGTTGCAAGGCACTTCCCTGCAGCAGGTCAACGCGACAGGCGCGTTGAGCCAATTCACCAACTACTGACAGGACATTTATCATGAAACTCACCTACAAAATCATCGCTGGCGTTGCCGCCTCATTGGCGTTGGCCGCGGCTGGCGTGGTGTATGCAAATCCGGGCATGGGCTCGGGCATGGGCCAAGGAATGAACATGGGCATGGGCCATGGCATGGCCGGCGGGATGATGGCTGGTACCGACGTCGGGGCGATGGCCGCCACTCGACTGGCCGACCTGAAAACCGAGCTGAAGATCACCCCCACCCAGGAGGCTGCCTGGTTGACCTTCGAGAACCAGGCCAAGCAGCAGTCCGCAGCGATGCAGGCGATGCAGGCGATGCGCAGCCAGATGCATTCACAGATGCAGAACCAGCAGCCGGGGGCGACCAGCACCGACTTCGCGGCTCAGCGCAATGCAATGATGGCGCTACGCGATGCCAACCGGACGGCCCGCGATGCCGCGGTGAAGGACCTGTACGCGGTGCTGACGCCTGAGCAGAAGGCCATCGCGGATCAGCGCCTGAATGCCATGGGCGGCCATCGCACTGCGCGCAATTACCGGGCGAACTGACCGACCGTTCCCCCGGGATTTGCTTAGATGCCGGCGGCTTGGGGGATAAATGGCGCGCGAACACCGTCATCGTTGATTTTCGTCAAGATACGTAGCCCCCACCGGGTGACAATCAAATCATGTGCGGTATTTGCGGCGAATTACGTTTCGATGGTTTGATGGCAGACAGCGCTGCGGTGGCGCTGATGTCTGCCAGGCTCGCCCGCCGCGGGCCGGATCACGCGGGCCAGTTCGCCGACGGCTCGCTGGCTTTCGGGCACCGCCGCCTGGCCATCATTGACCTGACGCACAGCGCCGACCAGCCGATGGTCGACCCCGCGCTGCAGCTGGTGCTGGTGTTCAACGGCACGATCTACAACTACAAGGAATTGCGCGATGAGCTGGTGGCGCTGGGCTACAGTTTCTTCTCCGAGAGCGACACCGAAGTCATCCTGAAGGCCTACCACGCCTGGGGCGAAGCGTGCGTGGAGCGCTTCTTCGGCATGTTCGCCTTTGCACTGTGGGACCAGCGCGATGCCAGCCTGTTTTTGGCGCGTGACCGCTTTGGCATCAAGCCTCTGTACTACACCCTGGATGGCACTCGCCTGCGCTTTGCCTCCAGCCTGCAGGCACTTCTGGCAGCCGGCGGCGTGGACACGCAGATCGACCCGGTGGCCCTGCATCACCACTTCAGCCTGCACGGCGTGGTGCCGGCCCCGCGCACCATTCTGCGTGGGGTGAAGAAACTGGCAGCGGCCACGTCGATGCGCGTCAGCCCCACCGGGCAGGTGACTGAGCGCCGCTACTGGCAGCTGAACGCCACCCGACCTGCGCAAGCACTGTCCGAGACCGAGTGGCTGGATGCCACGCGTAGCGTGTTGCTCCGCGCGGTGGAGCGCCACCGCTTGGCCGCCGACGTACCGGTGGGGGTGCTGCTGTCCGGTGGGCTGGATTCGAGCCTGCTGGTCGCATTGCTGGCCGAGCATGTGGACAAGCTCCAAACCTTTTCGATGGGCTTCGAGACGCTCGGCGAGGGCATCGAAAAGGCCGACGAGTTCGAGTTTTCAGATCAGGTGGCCGCGCAGTTCAACACACAACACCACAAGTACCTGATTCCGTATGACGAGGTCCTGCGGCGGCTGCCCGAGGCCGTCGACCAGATGTCCGAGCCCATGGTGAGCCAGGACGTGGTGGCGTTCTACCTGCTGGGCGAGCGGGTTTCCAAGCAAGTCAAAGTCGTGCTCAACGGCCAGGGGGCGGACGAAGTGTTCGGCGGCTACTTCTGGTACCCACAGATGAACGCGGCCGCAGGGTCGGCACTGCAGCGCTTCAGCGAGCACTATGTCGATCGCGATCACGCCGAGATGCTGGAGATGCTCAGCCCCGCTTATCACGTTCCGGATGTCACTGCCGAATGGCTTGCGCATGAACTGGCGCGTCCGGGCGCAGACACTTTTATCGACCAGGTGCTGCGTCTGGACGCCACCACGCTGGTGGTGGACGATCCGGTCAAGCGGGTCGACAACATGACCATGGCCTGGGGACTGGAGGCGCGCGTGCCGTTTCTGGACCATGAGCTGGTGGAGCTGGCCGCCCGCATGCCGCCGGAACTCAAGCTCAAGGAGGGCGGCAAGTTCCCGCTCAAGGCCATTGCGCGCGGCCTGATCCCGGATTCAGTCATCGACCGGCCCAAGGGCTACTTCCCGGTTCCTGTGCTGAAGCACGTGAGCGGGGAGTTTCTTGAATTCATGCGCAACATTTTGATGTCGGATGCCTGTCTGCAACGCGGCTTGTACCAGCGCCCCTATGTCGAGAAACTGCTGGCGCAGCCGCAAGCGCCAGAGAATTTCACCCGCATCCAGGGCAGCAAGCTGTGGCACCTGGCGCTGCTGGAGCTTTGGCTGCAGCGCACGGTAGACTGATCACGCCACCGCGGCCGTGCGGGCGCTCAGAGTCTCTTCTCGGGCGTGAAGAAGCGCAGCCGTTCCGACAGAAAGCACCGCCAGGCTCCCAAGACGCTGACCTGTCAAGTTGATAGAGATCAAATACCTATTTCCAATAGCAGAACAAAGTAAGAGCGGCCATCGCACCGAGATCGTCAGCGATGCCCAACCCCCAATTTTTCGATTCGTTTAGTGTTTGATCAATTCAAGGAGTGATGACCATGAACCACCGTGAAGTTGTGCTTTGTAACCCCGTCCGCACTGCCATCGGTACCTATGGCGGCAGCCTGAAAGACATTCCGGCACCCGACTTGGGCGCGGCGGTGGTCCGTGAGACGCTCAAGCGCTCGGGCCTCGCCGCCGACAAGGTGCAGGCGCTAATCATGGGCAACGTCATCCAGGCCGGCGTCAAGATGAATCCGGCGCGCCAGGCCGGTATCGGTGCCGGGCTGCCGGTGGACGTGCCCGCGCTCACCGTCAACCGCGTCTGCGGGTCTGGCGCGCAGGCCATTGCCAGCGCAGCCCTGGAAATCTGGTCCGGCATGATCGATTGCGCCATTGGCGGTGGCATGGAAAACATGGACCGCGCGCCCTACCTGCTGCCACAGGGCCGCTGGGGCGCACGTATGGGCGATGTCACCATGTTTGACAGTATGTTGTATGACGGCTTGAACGACGCTTTCAGCGGCAAGCATTCGGGCTGGCATACCGAAGACCTGGTGACTCGCAACAGCATCTCGCGCGACGATCAGGACCGCTGGGCGCTGCGTTCTCAGCAGCGCTTTGCTGGGGCGCAGGCGACCGGCAAGTTCGATGCCGAGATCGTGCCGTTCGAGGTGCCTGGCCGCAAGGGCCCGGTGGTGTTCACCAAAGACGAGCACAACCGTCCGGATACCACCGCCGAGTCGCTCGCCAAGCTCAAACCAGCCTTCCGCAAGGACGGCACCATCACCGCCGGCAGTGCGCCTGGCCTCAATTCCGCCGCGGCCGCCATGATCGTGGTCGAGCGTGCCTGGGCCGAGAAAAACGGCCTGCAGCCGATGGCTAGCCTGGCAAGCTACGGCATCGGCGCGGTCGAGCCGGGTCTGTTCGGCCTCGGGCCGGTTCCTGCTGTGCGCCAGGCGCTGGCGCGTGCAGGCTGGAGCGTGGGCGATGTTCAGCGCGTGGAAATCAACGAGGCCTTGCCGCCATTACGCTGGCCTGCCTGCGCGAACTCGGCTTTGCCGAAGGCGTGGTGAACGTGGAGGGCGGTGCCATTGCCCACGGGCACCCCATCGGCGCCAGTGGTGCAGTGCTGGCCACCCGGCTGATGCATTCAATGAAGCGCGATGGCCTCAAGCGCGGCATCGTCACGCTGTGTATTGGCGGCGGTCAGGGCATTGCGCTGGCGCTGGAAATGCGCTGAGTGCGGCCATGGACAAATCGATTCATCGTTTCAGCGAGCTCTTTGCGCAATTGGGAATTCCCCTGTGATACGCAGGGCATCCAACATTTCCTGGCAACTCACACGCCGCTGGCTTCTGACGTCAAGCTGCCGGATGTGCCTTTCTGGACACCAACGCAGGCCACACTCTTGCGGGAAGCGTTACTTCAAGATTCGGATTGGGCCGAACGGGTCGATCAACTGAGTGGAGCCCTCGTGGGTCCGTCAGAAGGAAACAATAAGTGCAGGCCAGGATCGCGATCACGCCCCCGCGAACTTCAATCCAGCTGGGGGTCGCCTTCTACCAAGGCGAGGACGTCTCTATGGTCCTTGAGCCGACGTCGAACCACGGTCAGTATGTACTTGCGAAGTGCTTGCAAATAGGACATTGACGCCAAATAGACCCACCTCATCTGCAATGAACGTCCATGACTGAAAAACTTTCCCTCCAATTGGCGCTCGTACTCCCCGGCATTCCGGACGAACGGGATTCCTGCATCGAACGTCTGACTGTCATGTTGCAGGCGGCAGGACTGGAAAAGGTGCACATTGTTCAGCAGAACGGCAAGCCTTGTTTATGCCTTCACTATGACCCGACACGGTTCAGCCTCCAGCAAGTACGAAGCATGGCGCAAGCGTCTGGAGCCCAGCTCGCCGGACGCTATCAACATGAACTGATGCGAATTGATGGCATGGACTGCTCGACCTGCGCCACTGTGATCGAGCATGCCTTGCATCGTCTGGATGGCGTGCTGGAAGCCTCAGTGAGCTATGCGGCCGAGCGAATGCGTCTGGAATACGACACCGAGAAGGTATCCCGCAAGGCCATCGTGCACCGCCTTGAGGCACTGGGCTACAAAGTGCTCGAAGCGGACCACGAAGCGACCTGGTATGTCGAGTATCGCGAGTTGATTGTGAGCGCAGTCGCAGGCGCACTGCTGCTGTCTGGATGGCTGGTTGGGTTGCGTGACAATGCCCATTTCGCATCCCTGGGGCTGCTGGGCGCCTCGCTTCTGGTCGGCGGCTATTACGCGATGCGTGATGCCTGGCAGAGCATCCGCGAACGCCAGCTTGACATCGACGTGTTGATGATCGTGGCCGCGATGGGCGCAGCGGCGTTGGGGAAGTGGGCCGAAGGCGCTCTTCTTCTCGTCCTGTTCAGCCTCGGTCACGCTCTGGAGCACCTTGCCATGGACCGAGCCCGCCATGCCATCGAGGCTTTGGCTGACCTGGCGCCAAAAACTGCACTTGTCTTGCGAAACGGCGTTGAGGTAGAGCTTGCGGTGGAAGCTCTGCTGCGCGGGGACACGGTCCTGGTGCGCCCTGGGCAGCGCATTCCGGCAGATGGCAAGGTACTCGAAGGCTCGTCAGCGGTTGATCAGGCCGCGATTACCGGGGAATCCATGCCGGTTGACAAGACGGTGGGGGCCGCGGTTTTTGCGGGAACGGTGAACGGTGAGGGGCTGCTCACCGTGGAAGTGTCCAAACTGTCAAAAGACAGTTCACTTGCCCGCATGGTGCAACTGGTGGCAGAGGCACAGACCGAGAAGTCGCCGACACAACGCTTCGTGACGCGTTTTGAGAAGATATTTGTTCCCCTTGTACTCGTGGGCGTTGTCGCGCTCATTGTGGTCCCGTTGCTCTTGGGCATGCCGTTTTCCGAATCGTTCTACCGGGCCATGGCGGTCCTTGTTGCCGCCTCCCCCTGCGCGCTGGCCATTGCCACGCCCTCTGCCGTGTTGGCCGGGGTTGCCCGTGCCGCGCGGGGCGGCGTGCTCATCAAGGGTGGCGTGCATCTGGAAAATTTGCGGACGCTTTCGTCTATCGCGTTTGACAAGACCGGCACCATCACCACTGGCAAACCCAGCGTCACGGATGTGATCGTACTGGAGGGGGATGAAGCAAGCCTGTTGGCAACCGCTGCCAGTGTTGAGAGTCGCAGTGGGCACCCGCTGGCGCAGGCTGTCGTGCAGGCGGCACGCGCGCGCAAGCTGGACTGGCCCCCTGCCAGCGATGTGCAGGCCATCACGGGTAAGGGAATGCATGCGCTGGTGTCGTCCAGAAAAGTCAGCATCGGAAACTTGCGACTTTTCGAGCGCGATGATGTTCCCGATTCGGTTCGTCAACAGGTGGCCCGCCTGGAATCGCTGGGCAAAACCACCATGCTGGTTCGCACGGATGGTGTCTTTGTGGGCCTGCTGGCGCTGGCCGACACGCCCCGCCCCGGCATGCGGGAGGTATTCGTCCGGCTTGCATCTCTCGGCGTGCGCCAGACCATCATGCTGACGGGCGATAACGAACAAGTTGCAAAGGCGGTCGCCGCATCCGTCGGGATCAGCGACGTGCGTGCTGGCCTGCTGCCGGAAGAAAAACTCAAGGTGATCGATGAGTTGATGCGCCTGCATGGACAGGTGGCCATGGTGGGTGATGGTGTGAACGATGCGCCAGCCATGGCACGTGCCACCATTGGCATCGCCATGGGTGGTGCCGGAACCGATGTGGCCCTGGAAACCGCCGATGTGGCACTGATGGCCGATGACCTTTCACGGCTCCCCTTTGCCATTGCCTTGAGCCGCGCCTCGCACAACATCATCCAGCAAAATCTTTGGGTTGCGTTTGGGGTGGTGGCGCTGCTGATTCCTGCAACACTATTCGGCTGGGCAAGCATGGGCATTGCCGTGCTGATTCACGAAGGGGCTACCGTTTTGGTGGTTCTCAATGCTTTGCGCCTATTGCGGTTTGTTGATGCCCGCTGAATCTTGGCTCAAGTTTGGCGCGACTGGATATGAGGCGGAAGACTCCAAAGGGGATTTGGCCAACGAATTAGTTGATTTCCCTCAAATAGGCTCAACCATTTTGGGTATCTGATACGCAGTTCACCTCGCAGCATCGTGGAAGCCGAGCTGGCGGGGCTTGGCGATGGACAAAAAATTTGAGGTGCCGCTGCAATGGCAGCCAATGTATAGGAGCTGATACATCATGTCGCTCACTTTCTACCTGATCGCCGCGCCTGTGGTGTTTATTTTTTCCGGGCTGATGGCGATGGCTGGTTTAGGGGCGGCGTTCCTGTTCGTGCCATTTTTCTACTATCTGGGTATACCGCTCTCTGAAGCGGCGCCGGTTGCACTGCTCCTCAACGCCATTAGCCTCTCGTTTGCTACGATCAATTATTGGCGTGGCCGGCTTATCGACTGGCGCGTTGCATTGCCGGTTGCCGCCATAGCCGTCGTGTTTGCACCCATTGGCGCTCGCCTTACACCCCACGTCAACAAGACGACGTTGCTCATTCTCTTCGCCGTGTTTTTGGCATTTGCCGGTGGAATGATGCTCTTTTATCAATCACAGGCACGTGCTCAAAATGCCAGCTCGGAAAAGGTCTGGCTGGTCGGCGCGGGTGTCGGCGGCACGGCAGGTTTTATCGGTGGCCTGCTCGGGGTGGGAGGGGGCAACATCATTGTTCCGGCACTCAACTGGCTTGGGCTCGATGCCAAACGAGCGTCGGCCACCAGTGCCGTGGCAGTGGTTTTTTCTTCGCTCTCGGGGTTTCTCGGTCACGCCACGTTCGGGAAAATGGACATGACTTTTTTGGGAATCATGGCGCTCATGGCTGCGGGGGGATCGCTTGCCGGATCGCAATTGATGAAAGAAAAACTCTCCAGCAACCAGCTCAAGAAGATCATTGGCGTCGTGCTGTGGCTGGTGGCGGCGAAGATGTTTTTTGACGTTTTCAAGTAGTGCTTTCTTAACAAGGAGAACCAAATGACAGCGCAACATATCGCCCCTGCCTGGGCCTTTGAATTCCATGGCCATCAATGTCCGTTCATGCCGATCGGCTATCGGATGGGTCGCCTTGCCCTTGAAAAACTGGGGGTCGAAAGGGAAAAAGACCACGGGTTTTTCGTGATTGCGGAACTGGGCGAGGGACATCCGCAGACGTGCATGATGGATGGCATCCAGGCAGCCACCGGGGCCACCTTTGGCAAGCTTCTTATCTCCAAGACCTTCTACGGCAAACTTGCGGCAACCTTCTATCACCCGCAAAAGGGAGGCATCCGTTTTTCGCTCAAACCGGATGCAGTCGATGGGATGGGCAAGTTCGAGTTCATCGCAATGCGAAAGAAAGGAATCGAGCCATCCCAGATTCCTGCGCCAGTGAGCGAAGAAATCATTCGCTGGGTCTATGAACAAACTGACGAAACGCTGTTTTCCGTGGAACCAAAACCTGACTTCCAATTCAAGCCCGTGAAGGGCTCGTTCAACAAGACCAAGTGCGGCACCTGCGGCGAATACGTATTTGATCGTTACCTGAGAATGAAGGACGGGAAACCCGTGTGCATTCCATGCTCGGGCTATTGAGTTCATTCCATTCAGGCACCGCACCCGCATGCAATACCAAACGCCTAAGCTGCGCGATCTGCATGCGCCCGCAAAGCACTTGTATCTGCCAGTGGATTACGCCGACGGCCCACGAGGTCGAGGTGGTGATTTTGCAGCATCCGCTGGAGGTGGCTAACGCCAAAGGTAGCGCGCGACTGTTGTGCTTGAGTCTGCCGCACAGCCGGATGGTGACGGGCGAAGTGTTTGCCGAGCAGGAGCTGCAGACCTTGCTGACTGCGCCACTCCAGCCTCAGGCCGCGGCGCACAGCCCGAAGCACGCAATTCTGCTGTATCCGGATACGCCGCAAGACAAGGCGCTGGACCTGCCGACGCCGCCTGTTCTGGCGGGCGCCTTGTTGCGTGATCCCTCGCAATTTCGCCTGATCGTGCTGGATGGCACCTGGCGCAAGAGCCGCAAGATGCTTTACCTCAACCCGCTGCTGCAACAACTACCGCGCCTGTCGCTGCGTGACATGCCTGCTTCGCACTACCTGATCCGCAAAGCGCATAGCCCCGATCAGCTTTCCACGCTGGAGGCGACTTGCGCGGCGCTGATGCAACTGGAAGGCAGAATCGACCCGTTTCAGCCCTTGCTGAGGGCGTTTGATAGCTTTGTGGCGCAGCAGTTGGGGTATCGGACAAAGTAACCTGTCTCTGATGCCAGAGCCGCACCACAGGCATCGCTACTTGGGTGTGCTGGCACCGAATGCCTCACTGCGCGCGGCCGCGAACGTCCGCATTCAGTTTCAAGCAGCCCGATACCGAGTAGACGTTTTATGCTTCCTTGTTCGGCGTCTGCAGAGCAAAAGCGGACAGTCGACATTGCCTAGCCCGTAAGGATGTGTTCTATTACATCGAGTGCTTCTACATCACGACACGCCAGAATTCGACGCTTGACTATCTCAGTCGGCTAATTTCCAAGGAGAAACTATGAAACCTCACGCTCATATTCGTTCGCTGCCCCCTGAGGGGACGCTTGCCTCCTTTGAGGTGAGTCTGCAGGAGGCACCATGACATCCGGAAAAATACTTGTCGCCCAGGGTGGCGGCCCGACAGCGGTGATCAATCAGTCGCTGGTGGGCGTGGCGCTGGAGGCGCGACGCTTTGGCCAGGTGGAGCACATTTACGGCGCGCGCCATGGGGTACGTGGCATCGTGGATGAAGATTTTGTAGACCTCACGCAAGAGACCAGCCACAACCTGGAGCTGGTGGCCAACACGCCATCGTCTGCCCTGGGCTCCACGCGCGACAAGCCGGACGTACGTTATTGCCAGGAGATCTTCAAGGTGTTGCAGGCGCACCAGATCGAACACTTCTTCTATATCGGCGGCAACGATTCATCCGACACGGTGCGCATCGTGAGCCTGGAGGCGCAAAAAGCCGGCTACCCGCTGCGCTGCATTCACATCCCGAAGACGATAGACAACGACCTGGTTGGCAACGACCACACGCCGGGTTTTCCGTCGGCCGCGCGTTTTGTGGCGCAAGCGTTCGCCGGGGCCAACCTGGACAACGCGGCCCTGCCCGGTGTTTATGTGGGTGTGGTGATGGGCCGCCATGCCGGTTTTTTGACGGCGGCGTCCGCCCTGGGCAAGAAGTTTCCCGATGACGGGCCGCACCTGATCTACCTGCCGGAGCGCACCTTTGTGCTGGAAAAATTTCTGGCTGACGTCAAAAGCACGTACGAGCGCTATGGTCGCTGCGTGATTGCGGTCTCTGAGGGCATTCACGATTCGACCGGCGCGCCCATTGCCAGCCTGCTGGCCAAGGACCTGGAGCACGATGCCCACGGCAACGTGCAGCTTTCGGGCAACGGCGCGCTGGCCGATCTGTTGTGCGAAGAGATCAAGTCCAAACTCAAGATCAAACGGGTGCGCGGCGACACCTTTGGCTATTTGCAACGCTCGTTCATCGGCTGCGTGTCTGACGTGGACCAGCGCGAAGCGCGCGAGGTGGGCGAGAAGGCCGTGCAGTTTGCGATGTGGGGCGCTCGCGATGGTTCGGTCGCCATCAAGCGCACCGGCTTTTATTCGGTGGACTACGAGCTGCTGCCGCTCGACGCCGTAGCCGGCAAGACGCGGGTGATGGAAGACGAATTCATTGCGTCAAACGGCACCGATGTGACCGATGCCTTCAGGATGTACCTGCGTCCGCTGCTGGGCTCCGGCATGCCCGACGCTTTCAGGCTGCGCCACAATCCGGTGGCCAAGGTGCTGCAGCCCGGCCGCTGAAGTCGCCCCGGACGCCGTGCCTGCTCCCGCCGACCGTGATTTGACCATCCAACGCATATTGTGCCGATTCAGAACTGACCAGGGGGTACTCCTCTGAAAACACTGGTCAAAACCAAATCGGCACGGGTGGTCAATAGCCAACTGGCGCCAACAACCGTCGTCTTCCAGTCTGAAGGAGACGGTGACTGGGGTGTCTAAAATTTTTCCGCTTGACCGACTGGATTGCAGCGGAACCGGCCATTCGGGTTCGGCCGGGGAATTGGAGCTATCGGCCATAGCGGCCGGTCACATTAAGCCGCAATTCAGCGATCAAGTGCCGCGTGAAACAATTTCCAACCAACTACTTTTGATTGGCACAAGAAATCGAAGTAACGCCAACGTCCAGGATGGAAAAAGAAATCATACCGCCGCGCCTAGGATACTTCCGTGACCCTTGACGGTCTGACCGAGAAATCCCTTACCCTGTCCACTTTCCGGACTCCATTGATCGGCAATCATGCTACCCAGGTTTGTTCACTGCCTCCTGCTCGTGCTGGCCGTAGCGGCGGGCCGGGCGCCAGCGGCCGATGCGCCGCTGTGGTTCGACGCGGGCCGCCCGACGACCGAGGCGAGGCAGGCGGTCGAGATCTTGGTGTCTGCCGCCGACGAAGGCCTGGATCCGCGCGATTATGATGCCGCTCATCTCGACCGCGAGGTGATCGGAGCGCTGGAGGGGCCCGCGCTGGCGGACGCGCCGCAGGCACAACTGGACGCCGCGCTAACGAACGCGCTGCAGCACTATCTGGCGGACCTGAAAGCGGGGCGGGTGAACCCGCGACAGATTCATGCCAACTTTACGGTGCAGCGCGACGCGCCTCTCGACACCGCCGCATACCTGCGCGAGGCGGTGGCCGAACATCGCTTGGCCGAGGCGGTCCGGCAAGCGGTTCCGCAGTTGCCGATATATGCCAGCCTGCACCGGGCACTGGCGCGCTACCGCGAACTGGCAAACCACCCAGCCTGGCAGACCGCCCTGCCGCCGCTGCCGGCCTACAAAGTCGTCGCCGGCCAGGCCTATGCGGGCCTGCCGGTACTGGCCCAGCGGCTGGAGGCCCTGGGCGATCTGCCTGCCGGGGCATCACCGCCGTCGTATCTCGAAGGAACGCTGGTAACGGCACTTGAAGCATTCCAGGAGCGTCATGGGCTGGTCCCAGACGGTGTGCTGGGCCAAATGACGCTGCAACAGTTGAATGTGGCACCGGACAGCCGGGTGCGGCAGATCGAGCTAACAATGGAGCGGCTGCGCTGGACGCCCTTCCTGCAGGTGCCGCGCATGATCGTGGTCAATGTGCCCGAGTTTGTGCTGCGCGCCTACGAGGTACGCGACGGGCAGATCGATGTCAAGCTGACGATGAAGGTCATCGTCGGCAAGGCACTGGACACGCGCACTCCGCTGTTCAACGAGGACATGCGCTTCATCGAATTCAGCCCCTACTGGAACGTGCCGCCGTCGATCGCACGCAAGGAACTCGTGCCCCGGCTGCGGCGCGATCCAGCCTATTTCCAGCAGCAGGGCTTTGAATTCGTCACTACCAGTGGTCAGGTGGTGACCATGCTGTCAGAGGAGCACCTGGACGCCGTGCTCAGCGGCGGGTGGCGCATTCGCCAGCGGCCCGGGCCAAACAATGCGCTAGGGGACATCAAGTTCGTCTTTCCCAACAATGACAACATCTACCTACACCACACCCCGGTGCAGCAACTGTTTCAGCGCGTTCGCCGGGATTTTAGCCATGGCTGCATCCGCGTTGAAGCCCCCGTGGCGCTGGCGCAATTTGTCCTGCAGGACGAGCCGACCTGGACTCAAGATCGCATCCGCCAAGCCATGGAAAAAGGCGAGTCCAGCACGCTGAGTCTGAAGCAGCCGCTGCCGGTCCTGATTACCTACAGCACGGTGATCGTCAAGGGCGGCCGGGTATTTTTCTACCCCGACTTGTATGGGCACGACCGGCTGCTGGACCAGGCGCTGCGTCAGCATTCGGCGGCCTTACCCCCTTCCCGCCTGCCAGATTTCGACGCAAGATAAAATCCAGGGTATTACGCGCCAGCCCATGTCCATCCAGGCCGCCCAGCCATCCCGTCGTTTGTTCCTGCGCCGCGCCGCCCACTTGGCGGTGGTGGGCGCAACCCTGCCACTGGCGTCGCAATCGGCGCTGGCGTCCCTGCCGGATGCGCGCAGCCTGGCGTTGGACCACACACACACGCACGAACGCATTGCCTTGGTGTATGCCATGGGTGAGCAGTATGTGCCGGGGGCTCTAAGCACGCTGAACCACTTCTTGCGGGATCACTATCTCGGCGACGTTGGCCTGATCGATCCACGGCTGTTCGATCTGCTGCACGGGGTGACGCAGATGCTGGGTGCCGGGCAGTCGTTTCAGGTGATTTCCGGCTACCGTTGCCCGACCACCAACGCCACGCTGCGCAACACGCTGGGCGGTGGCGTGGCAAGTCGTAGCCTGCACATGGAGGGCAAGGCGATCGACATTTGTCTGCCGGGTGTGCCACTTAGCGAGTTGCGCGATGCCGCCTTGTCGCTGCGTGCCGGTGGCGTGGGCGTGGGCTATTACCCCCGCGAGCAGTTCGTCCACGTCGACACCGGCCGCGTGCGCAGTTGGTAGGCGTGGTTCACGCGGCACCACCACCACTAGCGGCAGCGCGGGGCTCTTGATGGCAGCCAAGCATACGTTGCAATATTAAGTTAGCTATCGACCGAGGGCCGGTACGGTCTGTGGCTGACCATGAATGGTTACCGTAGTCGGACATTCATTAACAACGTGTTGGGCTGCTCCCGGTGTTGTGGGCAGCATCTAGACTTACAGAGGCAAAGGTCGCTTTCGGCTTGACGGACTGACCGCGCAGGGCACTTTGCCGCTGTTCACCGGCCGAAATTGAATGTCGGTTTGCAGTCCAGCCTGTGTGAAAACTCGAAAATAGGCGTCAGGGTCAAGAAATTGGGTGTACCAAAACCATTCCCGACCATACGATCGTCGCTTGTGGGTCGTTCTACGAGGTCGATTTTTGCTACGCGTTTGCAATCGACATTTCCGAAGACGTTTTCACACAACCTCGGTCTGAAGCAGATGATCAACGCGGCTTGATTGGGCGTCTGCAACAATCCAGCGACAAGCCAACTGCCCCAGACAAGTCTACATTCCATCATGAGCAAACTCTCCCACTCCCGCGACAAGATATACAAGACGGTGGCTCGCCAATTGCATGGTGTTGTGCCCTGCTGGGTTTGCGGCGAGCATGTGCTGCCCACAGCCGCAACGCTGGAACACATCAAGCCACGGTGCGAAGGCGGCAACAGCCATGCGGAAAACCTGGCCATCAGCCACGACCTCTGCAACAACCAGCGCCATGCCATGGCGCCGGTCAACTCTACATTGAACGTCCAGTCTGAAGTAGACCTTCGACCGAGGATGCTCGACCGCCCGGTCCGATAGCCTTCACTCAGGGGCTACTCTGACCTCGTGGCATGCGCAGTGGATCAAGGGCAGCAGTTGCGGTTTCTTCAAGCAATTTGGCCCTCTAGCCCCCGTCCTTATTGCACAAATAGCTACAAAAAAGAGAGCGATCAGAATGCTTTCTGGTGCACCTGCTTTGACAGTTCTTCGGCACTTTCCTTCCGCTCGCTGTACCGGTCGACCAAATAGGTGTGCCTGTGGTCAAACACGCCGCCCCTCCGCATCGATCACCGCTTCGCCATCTTCCTTGGCGAAGGCACCCAACTGCTGGTGCGGCAGAAGGTCCAGCACCGCTTCGGATGGACGACACAGGCGTGTGCCCAGGGGCGTCACCACGATGGGGCGGTTGATAAGGATCGGATGGGCCAGCATGAAGTCGATCAGCTCGTCATCGCTCCATTTCGGGTTGTCCAGGTCCAGTTCCTTGTAGCTCGCTTCCTTGCTGCGCATCACCTCGCGCACCGGCGTCCCCATGGCGGCAATCAGGGCCACCAGTTCGGCGCGAGTCGGCGGTGTTTCCAGGTAATGGACGACGCGGGGTTCGACACCCGTGTTGCGAATCAGCGCCAGCGTGTTGCGGGACGTGCCGCACTTGGGATTGTGATAGATCGTGATGTTGGTCATGGGTAAATTCTTTCAGGCAATCAAGTCCGTTCGTACCAGGCTTTGGAGTTGTTGACGACGCGCACCACCAGCAGCATCACAGGCACTTCAATCAGCACGCCGACCACTGTGGCCAGCGCTGCGCCCGAGTTGAAGCCGAACAGGCTGATGGCCGCGGCGACGGCCAGCTCGAAGAAGTTGGAGGCACCGATCAGCGCTGAAGGACAAGCGATGTTGTGCTTCTCGCCCACCGCCCGGTTGAGCCAGTAGGCCAGCGCCGAGTTGAAAAAGACCTGAATCAGGATCGGCACCGCCAGCAAGGCAATCACCAGCGGCTGTTTCAGGATCGCCTCACCCTGAAAAGCAAACAGCAATACGAGAGTCGCCAGCAGCGCGCTGATGGACCAGGGCCCGATCATGGCCATTGCGGCATCAAATGCAGCGGGCCCTTTGGCCAGTAACGACTTGCGCAAGAGCTGGGCAAAAATCACCGGAATCACGATATAGAGCACCACCGATGTGATGAGCGTCGCCCAAGGGACGGTGATCGCCGAGATGCCCAACAGAAACGCCACCAATGGCGCGAACGCCACAATCATGATGCCGTCATTGAGCGCCACCTGCGACAAGGTGAATAGCGGGTCGCCGCCGGTGAGCCGGCTCCAGACGAACACCATGGCCGTGCAGGGCGCAGCGGCCAGCAGGATCAGGCCGGCGATATAGCTGTCGAGCTGGTCGGTGGGCAACATCGGTGCAAACAGGTGGCGGATGAACAGCCAGCCCAGGAAGGCCATGGAGAACGGTTTGACCAGCCAGTTCACGAACAGCGTTACGCCGATGCCTTTGACATGCTGACGCAGCTCGTGCAGTGCGCCGAAGTCGACCTTGACCAGCATCGGAATGATCATGGCCCAGATCAGCAAGCCCACCGGCAGGTTCACCTTGGCGACTTCCATGCGACCAATGGCCTGGAATAGATCAGGCAGAAGCTGCCCCAGCGCAATACCCGTGACGATACACAGGAGCACCCAGACCGTCAGGTAGCGCTCGAACACGCTCATCGGTGCGCCTGCCGCCTGTTTGGCGCTTACTTCACATTGGGCGCTCATGGCTTCAGGCTCCCGTCTCTTGCGAAAATTACTGGGTTAATTTTGTCGTTCACTTCAAGCTCCATGGCGGTTGATGCGGTTTGCAAAGGTCATCAGGGAACAGCCCCTTTCAGGCGGACTTGACAGAGGAAGATGAGTCGATGCACTCGTCACAAAACACCAAGTTGCTCCTATCCATGCACTGCTCGGGCTGGCCTGCGCAACACTCCGCGGTGAGGTAGCCAATCACCTCCACCATCAGGGGAATGTTCGCCCGGTATCGCTGGTATCGGCCTTCCTGTTCGACGCTGACCAGCTGAGCGTGTGTGAGCGCCTTCAGGTGAAATGACAGGTTGGTGGGCGGCAGTTCGAGCTTTGCGGCAATGTCTCCCGCGACCATACCTTCAGGACCTTGCTTGACGAGCAGCCGGTACACGTCCAGGCGCACGCCGGAAGAAAGGGATTCGAAAATGGTGACGGCTTTTTGTTGTTCCATATGTTTATTATTCAACTAATGTTGAAGTGATGTCAAGGATATGACCATGAACGGTCACGGCAGCACAATACAGGCATGATTTCAGAGACCCCTTCACCGATTTTTTCCGTTCAGGCCTTGAGCAAGCGCTA
>DFWY01000042.1 GCA_002381615.1 Polaromonas sp. UBA4122
CCGCCAGGGTAAGACTTCCCACAAACACAATGTTGATGCCGATCCAGTTTTGACCCATGTGCCGGGATTCCGCTGACCCAGGTCAACTCCTGGCGATCCAAATGCTGGCGACGGTTCAAAAGCCAGAGGCATGGGTCAGTCCAGTGTCGGCACCTGGGTCAATTCTCGGCTGGCCGCCATATCCAAGTGAGACTTTGGTCGATGGGCTAACGCCGCAAGATCTCGCACTCAGCCAAAGCGTCAGTCATTCTGTGGTTTCGGTCAGCCGAAGGGCAGCTGCCTGCGCCAGTAGCGCATCACCAGCCAGCCGCCGAAGAGCCCGCCGAGGTGGGCGAAGTGGGCCACGCCGCTGGCGCTGCCGGTCACACCCAGCGTCAGCTCGATCAGCCCGTACAGCGTCACGAACAGCCAGGCCGGCATCGGGATCGGCGGCAGCAGCGGGGTGATGGTGCGGTGCGGAAACACCATCGCGAAGCCGATCAGCAGCCCGAACAGCCCTCCCGAAGCACCGACGGTCGGCACGTTGCTGCCAAGCGCCGAGGTCACGAGCAACTGCATGGCGGCTGCGGCGAGCACGCTCACGGCATAGAACACGCCGAGTCGACGTGAGCCCCAGACCCGCTCCAGATCGCTCCCGAACATCCACAGGCCGAACATGTTGAACGCCAGATGGGTGAGGCTCCCGTGCAGGAAAGCATAGCTCGCAAGCTGCCAGGGCATGAACAGGCCCGAGCCCAGCGGCCACAACGCGAACCACCCGGTGACGGTGCTTCCGAGCACCTGCTCGAGCACGAAGGCCAGCACGTTGGCAACGATCAAGGCCTGGGTCAGCGGCGGCATGGGTGGGTCCTGGTCACTGCGGGTTGACGGCCGGATACGACGCGGGCGAAGGGCTTGGCGGAATCGATGAGGATGTTCATGCGGGTCTCGATGAGTTCAGGCCTGAAGTGTCTGTTCCGGCAGGCGCGGTGCATAGGGCCAGGCGTCACTGCCAAGTCACCAGTTGCGGATGACCTTCGTCACGACAGATCGACACCGTGACCGTCACGTGCGCCGTTCGGCTGGGACTGCTCCAGCGTGGCGTTGAACGGGCAGTGACCTGGTGCCGAAGACCCGATCCCACAGCCCGGTGCTGACGCCGAAGTCGGTCATCGAACCCGCGCGGTGGTGCCGCGCGTGTCGTTCCTTGGCGCGATGCAGCCACGACCCCCGGCGGGAAAGGCGGTGATGCACGGCGTCGTGCACGAATCCGTACGCGATGTAACCGACCATCAGCCCAGTGGCGATTCCGCTCGCCGTGGGCGCCGAGGCTTCATGCGCCAGCACTTCCCACAGACTGAGGAACAGCGGCGCGCTCAGCCAGGTTGGGGTGCCGATCAGGGCACACGGGTGTTCATGGTGCAGCGCATGCAGCCGACGGAACGGTGGCACGCGGTGCAGCACCCAGCGGTGCAGTGCGTACTCAAGCGCGGTCCACGCCAGCAGGCCCACAGCCAGCGCGGTGAACCAGCACCCAGCAGCCTGAGGTGGGGCCTACCACAGTGATCGCAGGGCGGCGGTGGCGATCAGAACTGGATAGACGAAAAAGTCCGCCTGGTAGCCCCACTTCGAAAGATGCATGGTGCTGCTCCGTTGTTGTGCGAGTGTCGGCCCGGCTGTGGCATTCACATAGTGCCGGTGGTCACGGTCGGGCATCACTTACGACCACTTTCACGTTGGCGACAAAGTCGGCTCGCTGCTTGTCCTTGACCGCGACCTCAAGCGTCAGCGGCCATAACCTCGTCCTTGCCAATGCCACCGCTCAGGTATTCGACCTGGCCACTGCTGTGTGTGGGCGGCTGCGATGATGACTTTGTGGATCAGAGTTTTCATGTCAATTCTCCTTCTCGAGTAATGGAGTAGCGAACTAACGCAGTGCGTTGCTCCGGGCACTGCCATTCGTGCGGTTTTTTGATCAGCCGACGCGCACCGGCACGAATATTTTGTTGCCATCGCGCTGGATCAGCAGCGCCACCGACTTGGTTGACTTCGCCACAATCTCGCGCACTTGGTCAATGTCCTTGACCGGCGTACCGTTGACGGCCAAAGGCACGTCGCCCAGCTACAGGTCGGCCAAGGCAGTTAAACCGGCGGCATCTTCGACTTGTCATGTCGGCACCCCAGACGAAAAGCCGGAATCATTTTCATCGGCTCGACGGTTTCGGGCCCGTTGGACAAGGGCTGTCACCAGCAGTGCTGCTGCGCCAGACCCGGTCATTACTGGCGACGCAGCGAGAATCTGGGCCAAGCCATCGACGGCTTGGATGCTAATCTGCTGGACATGGTCGACCAGGGCAATCACATCGCTGGCTTGCACGTTCTGTGCGTCCTCAAGTCGAATGTGCAGCTCCGGCCAGCCACTTCGAAACAGGAGCTTCGCGAAGAGGCCATGGGCCACGACAACGAGTGAGAGCACGCCCAGTGGCCGCAGCAAATGCTCAAGCATCCGACTTCGTTCGGCCGGAGGGGCGGTCTCATAGACTTCACCGACTAGCTTCGCAATCGTGATTTCGGATGCCTGGCTACCCAGTTCATTCGCAGGTAGTGCCTCAGGAATATAGTTGGGATTCATCTCATTTCGCTCCTGTTGGAAGGGCCCGTTAAATGGGCGGATCGGATGAGTGTGCTTGGGCGTCGGATCGCGTTCAGAGTGCAACGCCTACACCGATGGTGTAGTGGACAACGATGAGCTTGTCGCCGAACGAGTTCGGCTGGAAGGGTTCCCAATCGCCCCGAAACGCGGCGTTGTTGGGGCTCATTAAATGGGTGTTCATGAATACTCCTGGGAAAGGTTCATGGTTACATGATGAGAAAATTATGGAGACGAATACTTAGACGAAGCTTAAGGAAACTCTGCATAACCCCCCTTCCGGTGTGGCCTTTCCCCTGTTTTCCGCACTCCATAGTGCTGCTGTGGGCGTCAGTTGGCTATTGACCACCGGTGCCGATTTAGTTTTGACCGGTGTTTTGCGAGGAGTACACCCGGTCAGTTCTGAACCGGCGTAATCTGCATTGCCGACGCTCAAGGAACCCACATTGACCGTCTGGTTGGGGTCTGGCATAGACCTTTGTCGATCGACGCCGATCGGCGCAGTGAGCGGCAATTCAACTGCCGAGCTTCGTGTGAAGCAGGCTTTCAATCTCAATTTCTGACTGCCACAGGAAATCTGTTCAGCGCTTGCGAAGCAAGTTGACACGCATCGGTCGCACGAAGTGAGCGCCGTCTGCTGTCATGTGAGGTTCAAAGCATGCACGCACCGCCTTCAAAGTGGTGGCATCAAGCCTGTGACTGACGAAGGTTACGCCGATCATGCGCTGTTCGAACTCGGCAAAGTCGCGGTAGTGCACCGGCGTTTCGAAGAACATCTCGGCCACCTGCTCCAAGGCGCCAGAAGACACCGTTTCCTGCACCGCACGCAAGGCTGCGGCACGCACTCGCTCCTCGTCGTGGAACAAGCGCATCACCTCGTTAAGCGCTCCGGCAAACACTGGCTCCGAAATATAAAGAAGACCCTTTGGCCGCAGCACGCGGTGCACCTCTGCCAGCGCCTGGCTTAGTTGATCCAGAGGCACATGGTGCAAGGACTTCAGCATCAGCGCCATGTCGAAACGTTGCGCCTCAAATGGGATCGCTTGTGCACCGGCCTGCACGAAATGCAGCCGCTGTTGTGGGTTGAGCAGGTTCTTGGCGTGCTGACGTTCGTCCACTTCCAGCCCGGTCACTTCGCAGGCTGGACATCGTGCAAGCAACTGGCGCGACAGTTGTGCGGCACCGCAGCCCAATTCAATGATCTGCGGGTGCTGGTCCAGATCGACTAGCGATTGCAGCAAGTCGAGTTCGTCGGTTATCAGCGGGGTGCTCATTTGGGCAGATCCTTCAAAATTGATTAATCCAATGCGATGAAAACGTTGAGGAAAACATCCGTTACGTGAAGGATAAGCTGGGTAAACATCCTACGGTTTCAGCGATTCTTTTGGCCCCACCAAGGTTCTCCAGCACCTCACGCTGGCTCATTGATAGGCCTGGACTCAATAGTTCTTGGCGCGCGGCAACAACTGCGCCGCCGGCGTAAAGAAGCTTCGCCGATAAAGAAGCACTGTAATTGCAGCGGTGATCGCCGTCGCCGCAGTGAGCATGAATACAACCACCAATTGATAGCGCACGGCAAGGGCTGGCGAAGCGCCGGCGAGGATTTGACCTGTCATCATGCCAGGTAGAGAAACGATACCGACGATTGCCAGCGCATTGACGGCTGGAATCATCGCGGCTGCTAGGGCCTTGCGCGTCGCCTCTGCGCAGGCGCGGGCGGGCGTTGAACCCAGGGCAAGGAAAGCTTCGATCTCACCTCGGCGTGCGTCCATTTCGGACTGCAGGCGCTCAGCAGCGATCGCAGCACCATTCATCGCGTTAGCGACTATCATGCCAAAAAGTGGAATCAGGTAGCGCGCGCTGTACCACGGTGTGACATGGACTACAGCCACGCTCACATAGATTAGCGTGAACACCGCGCCGCAAATGATTGCAAGACCCAGAATCGGCGCCAGAGTTCGCCTTTCACGCGAGCTTACATTTTGCCGGTGAGTCGCAGTGATGGCAGCAACGGCAGACATGACCACCAGCATGGCTAGCACCAGAAGCGGACTATCGACCGCAAAAATCCATAGCAGAACATGACCAATGAGTACCAATTGAACCGTCGCTCGAATGGCACCCACGACGACTTGTCGGCCCAGATCGAGGCGTTGCCAGGCGGAAAGCGCTAGAACGATTAACAACAAAGCCGCGGCGGTGGCTAAATCGAACCATCCGATATCAATGGGGTAATCAAGCCGCATGGCGCTCGCCCTCCTCACCAACGTTCAAATAGGCGCGGGTTCGCGCTTCAAGCGCATTGTTCATGATGCTTTGCGCTGGGCCAGCCTCGACTACGCGCCCAGCTTCGAGCATCACCACATGCGAGGCCGCGTTACGCGCCTCGCGCAGTCGATGCGTGACCATGACCAGCGTGACGCCGGTGGTCTTATTCAATTGCTTCAATGTTTGCAGCAGACAATCTGCCACCTCAGGGTCTAGTGCAGCGGTAGGTTCATCGAGCAGTAGCACTTGCGGGTCGGTCATCAGCGCTCGTGCTAACGCAACCCGTTGCTTCTCGCCGCCGGATAGATCGACAGCATTTCTAGTGGCGTAGGACGGATCCAGTCCCGAAAGCGAAAGCAAGTCATGAATGCGCGTATTCAATGATGTGCTGATGTCGCTAGATATTTTTTCCTTCAGAGTGTCCGCCACGCTCAGGTTTTCGGCTACCGTTCCGGCAAACATCACAGGTGTCTGAAATACAAAACCGACGCGGCGCCTAAGCGGAATGGCACTTACTTAAGCCCC
>DFWY01000154.1 GCA_002381615.1 Polaromonas sp. UBA4122
CCAATCCTCTCGTATCAGGTCAGGGTTTCGAGCGACTTCGGGCAGCGGGCATTGAGGTCGAAGTCGGTCCAGGAGCCGCCGAATCACGCGAGATCAACATCGGCTTTTTCAGCCGCATGATCCGCAAGACGCCCTGGGTGCGAATGAAAATTGCATCGTCTCTTGATGGCGCCACGGCGCTGGCCAATGGCCAGAGCCAATGGATCACATCGCAAGAAGCCCGGGCAGATGGCCACGCCTGGCGCGCGCGCGCTTGTGCCGTGCTGACGGGCATTGGGACCCTGCTTCAAGACGATCCCCGGCTGGATGTCCGCCTGGTCGAAACACCCCGGCAGCCCTTCCGCATCATTGTGGACAGCCGGCTCCAGACACCGCCCGGCGCCAATATTTTCAAGGCCGGAGGCCCCGTCTGGATTTACACCGCGACGCGCGATGCAGCCAGGGAAGCCGCGCTGGCAGCCCTGGGCGCCACGGTGACCTGTTTGCCAGATGCCCATGGAAAAGTGGATTTGGCCGCCATGATGAAAGACTTGGCGCAGCGCGAGATCAACGAGCTGCATGTCGAGGCCGGCAGCAAGCTCAACGGCTCACTGATCCGTAACGGGCTGGTGGACGAATTTTTGATTTATCTGGCGCCCAAGCTGCTCGGCCCTGGCCTTGGCATGGCTTCGTTTGGGCCGCTGCAAACGCTTTCTGACGCGATTGCGCTGCAATTTCAGTCCACCGAAATGGTAGGGGTTGATTTGCGTGTGATCGCCCGCGTGGCTGGGCGGGACCAGTTCTAAAGGCCCTGGATCAGACGGCCTTTTCAAGCCTTTCATGTGCTCGCCCGTCGCGTGGCCCGATTCCCTGCGAAAATAGCCGGATGTTTACCGGAATCATTACCGGCTTGGGGCGCATCGTCGCCATCCATAGCCTGGGCAGCTCTTCAAATCATGGCAAGCGGCTCACAATTGAGGCGCCTGCGGGTTATCTTGAGGACGTGGCGTTGGGCGACAGCATTGCACTCAACGGTGCCTGCATGACGGTCACGGCGCTGGACAGCGCCCACAAGCAGTTCTCCATCGACATTTCCGCCGAATCGCTTGCCAAAACCTGCGGCTTGGCTGAGACCGGCGTCATTAATCTGGAAAAGGCCCTTCGCGCCAATGACCGCCTGGGGGGCCACATCGTTGCTGGCCATGTGGACGGTATTGGCAGCGTGACGCATTTTGCCCAGGTCGGCGAAAGTTGGGAGCTGCGCCTACGCGTACCCCACGAGCTGAGCAAATACCTGGCGTACAAGGGCTCCCTCACCGTCAATGGCGTGAGCCTGACGGTGAACCGGGTCACTGACCTGGCTGACAGTGCTGATCATGCTGCTGGCAGTGAGATCAGCATCAACCTTATTCCCCACACGGTGCAAAACACGGCGCTGGGCCAACTGACGAAGGGCTCCCAGGTCAATCTGGAAATCGACCTGATCGCGCGCTACGTCGAGCGCATGCTCAAAGACACCCCTACACAAGCACAGGCTAAGCCATGACAACTGTAATTTCCCCGGTTGAAGACATCGTCGCTGAGATGCGCGCGGGCCGAATGGTCATCTTGGTTGATGAAGAAGACCGCGAAAACGAAGGCGATCTTGTGCTGGCCGCAGACCATGTCACGCCCGAGGCGGTCAACTTTATGGCTCGCTTTGGTCGTGGACTGATCTGCCTGACCCTGACGCGCGAACGCTGCGAGCTGCTGCAACTTCCGCCCATGGCCGCCCGCAATGGCGCTCAATATTCCACGGCATTTACGGTTTCCATTGAAGCCGCCGAAGGCGTCACCACCGGCATTTCTGCAGCAGACCGCGCCCGTACGGTGCAGGCCGCAGTGGCCAAAAACGCGAAGGTCAGCGACCTGGTGCAGCCGGGCCATATATTTCCCTTGCAGGCGGTCGATGGCGGTGTTCTGATACGGGCGGGTCATACCGAGGCGGGTTGCGATCTGGCGGGCATGGCGGGCTGCACACCTGCTGCCGTGATTTGCGAAATCATGAACGACGACGGCACCATGGCCCGCCTGCCTGATTTGCAGGTGTTTGCCGCTGAACACGGCCTGAAGATCGGAACCATTGCCAACTTGATCGAGCACCGTAGCCGCAACGAGTCGCTGATCGAGAAGATCGGAAGCCGCACGCTTCAGACCGCGTTCGGCGAATTCACGGCCCACGCCTTCAGGGACAAAACCAGCCAGGGATTGCATCTGGCGCTGGTCAAAGGGCAATGGTCGGCTGACGAGACCGTGGCCGCACGGGTCCACGAGCCATTGTCGGTGCTGGACTTGCTGGAAACCGGCCGCTCGATGCATTCGTGGAGCCTGGACCAGAGCCTGAAGCACATCGCCGATGAAGGCAAAGGTGTGGCGGTGCTGCTTAACTGCGGCGAAAGCGCAGCGCAACTGCTGGCGCAGTTTGAGGGCACCGCACGCGCAGCCCAAGCGCCTGAGCGCGGCCGCATGGACTTGCGCACCTACGGTGTGGGCGCGCAGATACTGCGTGAATGTGGCGTGCACAAAATGAACCTGATGGGTAATCCACGCCGCCTGCCCAGCATGACCGGTTACGACCTCGAAATCGTTGGCTACATCGCAAAAACCAAATAATCAAATCAAAGGAAATTTATTGTGTTCGGTGCAGAAAAAGGCTGGTCTGACAAGCTTGACGGTAAAAAACTTTCCATTGGCATGGTGCAGGCACGCTTTAACGAAAGCGTTACCAACGCCCTGGCCGAGGCCTGCAAGCAGGAGCTCGCAGCACTGGGCGTGGAAGAAAAAAATATCACGCACGTAAAGGTGCCCGGCGCACTGGAGATACCCTGTGCGCTGCAAGCCCTGGCGGAGAGTGACAAATACGATGCCCTGGTGGCGCTGGGCTGCATCATTCGCGGCGAAACCTATCACTTCGAACTGGTGGCCAATGAAAGCGGCTCGGCCGTGACGCGCCTGGCGCTTGACTACCAGTTGCCGATTGCGAACGCGATCTTGACGACCGAGAACCTCGCGCAGGCGCAGCTGCGTCAGGAAGAAAAAGGACGCGATGCCGCGCGCGTGGCCGTCGAGATGGCCCATCTGCTCCACGAACTTTCCTGAGCCCCTGCTCCCAAAATCACTCACTTAACAGGCGCTTCATGGCTGAACCCATCCTCAAACCCAAACGACCCCCGCAAACCCGCACCGGCCTGACCGACACGGGCGTGAAAAAGGCGGCGGACAAGTCGGCTCGCACCCGTGCGCGTGAATTCGCCCTGCAAGCCCTGTACCAGCACCTGGTTGGCCGCAATGAGGCTGATTCCATTGATGCCTTCACCCGCGACCTGGTGGGCTTTCACAAGGCAGACTCGGCCCATTACGATGCGCTGCTGCATGGCTGCATCCGCGATGCACAGAAGCTTGACGACGACATCATTCCCTTGCTGGACCGGAAAATGACCGAGATTTCACCGGTTGAACATGCCGTGCTGTGGATAGGTGCTTACGAATTCAGCAATTGCCCGGACGTTCCCTACCGAGTCGTGATCAACGAATGCATTGAGCTGGCCAAAGCGTTTGGTGGCACAGACGGCCACAAATACGTCAACGGTGTTTTGCACCAACTGGCGCCCTTGCTGCGCGCTGCAGAAGTTGCCGCCGACCAATCCAAATAAGGCCGCGCCATAAAACTGCCACATAAAACCGGAACCATGAAAGGCTTGCCGTGAAAATCGCCCAGCGGGCTCAGCGGATTGAGCCGTTTTATGTCATGGAGGTTGCCAAGGCAGCCTCGGCCTTGGCGCAGCAGGTGGCACACACCGCCTCGCCCATGATCTTTCTGAACATCGGCGAGCCCGACTTCACAGCGCCACCGATGGTGCAGCAAGCCGCCAGCAGCGCCATCGCGCAAGGCAACACGCAGTACACCCAGGCCACCGGTCTGCCGGCACTGCGCGAACGCATCAGCCATTGGTATGCCACACGCTTTGGCGCGCAGGTGGCACCCAGCCGCATCATCATCACGGCGGGGGCCTCCGGCGCACTGCAGCTCGCTTGCCTGGCCTTGATCGATGCAGGTGACGAAATCCTGATGCCCGACCCCAGCTATCCGTGCAACCGGCATTTCGTGAGCGCCGCTGAAGGCACCGCGGTGTTGATCCCGACCACGGCCGATGAACGCTTTCAACTCACCAATGACAAAGTGCAAGCGGCATGGAACCCCAAAACGCGCGGCGTGTTGCTGGCGTCGCCCTCCAACCCGACAGGCACCTCCATCGCGCCCGAGGAGCTGCAGCGGATTCACGAATTTGTGCGCAGCCAGGGCGGCATCACCCTGATTGATGAAATCTACCTGGGCCTCAGTTATGAAGAGCACTTTGGGCACTCGGCGCTGGCCATGCCCGGTGAGCTGGGCCAGAGCGTCATCAGCATCAACAGCTTCAGCAAATACTTCAGCATGACGGGCTGGCGGCTGGGCTGGCTGGTCGTTCCAGAAGCGCTGGTACCGGTGATCGAGCGGATTGCGCAAAACCTGTTTATCTGCGCCAGCACCGTGGCGCAGCACGCCGCACTGGCCTGTTTCGAAGCCGACAGCCTGCTGGAATACGAGCGCCGCCGCGCCGAGTTCAAGGCACGGCGCGACTACTTCATTCCCGAGCTCAACCGCCTGGGCCTTCGCGTGCCCGTGATGCCTGACGGCGCGTTCTACGCCTATGCCGACTGCAGCCAGGCCGCAGCGCGTTTGGGCGTGAGCGGCAGCTGGGACTTTGCCTTCGAGCTGATGAAGCGTGCCCATCTGGCCGTGACGCCGGGACGCGATTTCGGCCTGGCCGCACCGGAAAAATTTGTGCGATTTTCCACCGCAAGCTCCATGGATCATTTGCAGGAAGCCGTCGCCCGGCTGGAGTCAGTACTTGGCTAATATAGCCCCCACGCTTGTTGCTTCGCATACTGCGCTGCCCCCCGAGGGTGCTAATTTTCCTAGGGGCGGCCCGTCGGAAAATTGCCTGCCGCCCCCGGCTCCGCCAAAAACCGACTTCAGTTGGCCGGTGCGTGTGTATTGGGAAGACACGGATGCGGGTGGCATTGTTTTTTACGCCAACTACCTGAAATTTTTTGAACGTTCGCGCACGGAGTGGCTCAGATCACTCGGCATTGAGCAACAGCGTCTGAAGGACAGTTCGGGTGGCATTTTTGTGGTGCTTGAGACCAGCATTCGCTACCACCGCCCTGCCCGTCTTGACGATGAACTGATTGTTACGGCGAGCATTGTCGAAACAGGCCGCGCATCCATGATAATCAAGCAGCAGGCGCTATTAAAAACAGAGCAACCGAGTACTCAGTGTACAACCCTGCTCTGCGAAGGCACGATACGGATTGGCTGGGTCCGTGCCGCCACCCTCCAGCCCATGCGTATGCCTGCTTCCCTTCTTGACAGCTTAAAAACTTGATAAACGCTTCAACATGAACCAAGATTTATCCATTGTCAGCCTCATTCTTCACGCAAGCTGGGTCGTCCAGGCGGTGGTCGCACTATTGGTGGGAATTTCCATTGCCAGCTGGGCCGCGATTTTCAGAAAAATCGTTGCGATCAAGCGGGTTCAAAGGCTCAACGACGAATTCGACCGGGAGTTCTGGTCCGGCACCAGCCTGAACGACCTGTTTGCGGGGGCGGCCCAAAACGCCAAACACTCGGGCTCCATGGAGCGCATTTTTGCCAGCGGCATGCGTGAATATCAAAAGCTGCGCGAGCGCCACATCACCGATGCAGGCACCCTGCTGGACGGGGCGCGCCGGGCCATGCGCGCCAGTTACCAGCGTGAAGCCGACGCGATTGAGGTCAACCTGTCTTTTCTGGCTACCGTCGGATCGGTCTCGCCTTATGTCGGTCTGTTCGGTACGGTCTGGGGCATCATGCATGCCTTCACCGGCTTGGCGGCGCTTGAGCAGGTCACGCTGGCCACGGTGGCACCCGGCATTGCAGAGGCTCTGGTCGCCACGGCGATTGCCCTTTTTGCAGCCATACCCGCCGTGGTCGCCTACAACCGCTTCGCGCACGACATTGACCGCATCGCGAACCGTCTGGAAACCTTCATTGAAGAGTTTTCCAACATTCTGCAGCGCAACCTGGGGGCCCAGTCGCCCTCAGGTCACTGAACCCAAGAGAATACCGCCGTGCCAGCTATCAATCCGCGCGGCCGGGGCCGCCGCAACATCAGCGAAATCAACATGGTGCCGTTTATCGACGTCATGCTCGTGCTGCTCATCATTTTCATGGTGACGGCACCGCTGATCACGCCCAGCATGATTGCCCTGCCCAAGGTCGGCAAGGCCCCCAGCCAGCCGAAAAATCCGGTGCAGATCATGATCAACAAGGACGAGACCGTTCAGATCAAAATCAAGACCGATGCCGTGCCCAGCAATGTGCGTAATGTGGCGGCCGACATCGTGAAGAGAGAGCCCGCAGTCAAAGCGGCGGGCGCAGAGGCGGTGCCGGTCGTCATCAGCGCCGACAAGTCCATCAAGTACGAAACCGTGGTCCAGGTCATGGACACCCTGCAAAAAGCCGGTGTGTCGCGCGTCGGCCTGTCGGTACAAACTGGCAAGTGAGCAGAAGGCTGCACGGCACCATGCCCAGCGCTACAGACCGCCTTGACTTTGGCCCGCCTCGCGATGCAGGTTCACTGCGCGCTTTTGGGCTGGCCTTGCTCGTCCATGTCCTGCTCATCGCTGCGTTGACCTGGGGCGTCAACTGGAAACGCAGCGACCAGACGGTTTCGTTTGAAGCCGAGTTGTGGTCCAGCGTGCCCCAAGAGGCTGCGCCAAAGCTTGTCGAGACGGCGCCTACTCCACCGCCTCCTGCTCCATTGCCTCCTACTCCTTCGCCTCCACCGCAGCCCGCCCCTGCACCGCCTGAAGTCAAGGTGGCGCCACCCGCGCCCGACGTTGACATTGCCCTGGAGCAGGAAAAAAAACGCAAGTTGCTGCAGCAGCAAAAAGAGGCTGAAGCGCAGAAGGTACTTAAGGCAGAGAAGGCGGCGGAGAAGCTGAAAGCCGAGCTTCAGGCGAAAAAAGAAAAAGAGAAGGAAAAAGAGAAGGAAAAAGAGAAGGAAAAAGCGCAGCAAGCCAAGGAAGAATTGGCCAAGCGCAAGGTTGCTGAAGAAGCCAAAAAGGTAGCGGCGATAGAGGCGAAAAAGCAGGAAGCCAAAGACCTAGAGAAGCAAAAGCTGGCAGCTGCAACTGCGGAGAAACAGCATCAGGCAGTTGTCGATCACATCATGGGCCTGGCAGGGGCCTCAGGCGGTGCCAATGCGAAGGGCTCCGGCCAAAAATCCAGTGGGCCGTCGGCCAGCTACGGCGGCAAAGTCAGGGCCGCCGTCAAACCCAATGTGGTATTCACCGACGACATTGCCGGCAACCCTAAAGCCGAAATTGAAGTGCGCACCACACTCGATGGCACCATCATCAGCCAGCGCCTCGTCAAATCAAGCGGCAACAAGGCCTGGGATGACGCGGCAATCAAGGGCGTGATTCGCACCGGCACCCTGCCGCGGGATGTCGATGGCCGCGTGCCGGTGCCCATGATCCTGGAAATGCGGCCGAAAGACTGAAGTCGGCAAGCGCTGGGACAGGCCCGCCCTGTCACTCTGATTGCTATAAAATAAATAGCTGCTTGCGCCCGTATCTATTGGGCTAGAGCCCTATTTCATTCATAAACTATGCTGGCCAGCCCTCTATCGGCCTGCACCATCCAACTGGCCAGCGCCGCATCGCTCGGGAAGAATCTGGCGGCGTCACCCAGGTGAAGCTCGGCTCTGGCGCCCTCAGACCCGTATTGCCGCCGCAGGCTCAGGCGCACCGGCAAGCCGCGGCTGAGCTCGCCCTGCTCCGACATTTCACGGCGCGGCGGAAAGTCTCTGACCAGCCGCGCAATGTCTGGCGCCGTGCCATTGACGGCCACGCGCAAATACTTGCCGAACTTGCAGCGCGCGGTCTCCAGGTCCCACACCTGCGTGACCTTGAAGCGGCGCCCAAAGCGCTCGGACGCCCCTTGCAGCGTACCTTGCACAATCACCAGCTCGTCATCTTTCAGCAAGTTGCGATGCGCATTGAACACGGCCTCATCGACCGACGCTTCCAGCACGTCGGTTTTGTCGTCAAGCTTGAAGAGGATCAATTTGCCGCGATTGCCATTGATGACGCGCAGGTCGCTGACGATGGCGGCCAGCAGTTGCGGCTCGCGTGAATCAATCAGATCTTCGATTTTTCGCTTGGCAAACTGCCGCACTTCAGCCTCGACCTCGTCAAACAGGTGGCCCGACAGGTAAAAGCCGATCGCCGTTTTTTCGAGCACCAGGCGCGCCTTCACGCCGAACGGCACGGCCTCGACCAGCGCTGGCTCCTGTGTGCTGGCCGCATGCGAATCCGCCATGTCGAACAGCCCGCCCTGGTTGGCATTGGCTTCTGCAGCGGCGGCAAACTCAAAGGCGCGGTCCACCGATGCCAGCAGTTCAGCGCGGTTCAGGTGCAGATTGTCAAAGGCACCGCCCTTGATAAGCGCTTCCACGGTGCGCTTGTTGAGCTTGCTGCGGTCCACCCGCACGCAGAAGTCGTACAGCGAGGTGAAGGGACCGGTCGCCTGGCGGGCCGCCACGATGGCGGCGATCGCCTGCTGGCCGGTGCCCTTGATGGCGCCCAGTCCATAGCGCACGGCAGTAGCGCTGATGGGCTCAAACCGGTAGTCGCCGCGGTTGATATCGGGCGATTCGAACTGGATGCCCATTTTCTGCGCATCGCCAAACAGTGTTTTCAGCTTGTCGGTGTCGTCCGCCTCCACGCTCATGTTGGCCGCAAAGAACTCTGCCGTGTAATGCACCTTGAGCCAGGCGGTGTGGTAGGCCAGCAGGGCATAAGCGGCAGAGTGCGACTTGTTGAAGCCGTAACCCGCGAACTTTTCCATCAGGTCAAACACCGCATCGGCTTTTTCTTCGCTGAGGCCGCCCTGACCCGCGCCTTTGCGGAACACCGCACGATGGGTGTCCATCTCATCTTTGTCTTTCTTGCCCATGGCGCGGCGCAGCATGTCGGCACCACCGAGCGAGTAACCGCCCAGAATCTGCGCGGTCTGCATCACCTGCTCCTGGTAGACCATGATGCCGAAGGTCTCTTCCAGAATGGGCTGCACGCGCGGGTCCGGGTACTCGGGCACTTCCTTGCCCTGCTTGCGCGCGATGTAGGTCGGAATCAGCTCCATGGGCCCGGGCCGGTAGAGCGCATTCAAGGCGATCAGGTCTTCCAGCCGGTTCGGTCTGGCATCTTTGAGCATGCGCTGCATGCCGATACTTTCAAACTGGAACACGGCTTCGGTCTGTCCACGGCCAAACAGGTCATAAACCTTCTTGTCGTTCAGCGGCAAGTCCTCGAAGCTGAAATTCTTCTGCGCGGGATAGCGCTGGATGATGAAGTCTTTGGCCATCTCCAGGATGGTCAGCGTGGCCAGGCCCAAAAAGTCGAACTTGACAAGGCCGATCGCCTCCACATCGCTCTTGTCGAACTGGCTCACCGCCGAGTTGCTGCCAGGCTGCGCATAGAGCGGGCAAAAGTCGGTGAGCTTGCCCGGTGCAATCAACACGCCGCCAGCGTGCATGCCGACATTGCGCGTCAGGCCTTCGAGCTTGCGGGCCAGCTCCAGCAGGGTGCGCACGTCTTCTTCCTTGCGCTCGCGCTCGGCCAGAATGGGTTCGGCCTCCAGGGCATACACCAGCTTGTCGTTTTTATCCCGGTCCGCAGGCGGCAATTGCAGTGTCACGGCCTGACCGGGCTTGTTGGGAATCAGCTTGGAAATACCGTCACAAAAACCATACGGAAAATCAAGCACACGGCCCACATCGCGAATCGCCGCACGCGCCGCCATGGTGCCAAACGTGACGATCTGGCTCACGGCATCCTTGCCGTATTTGTCCTTGACGTAGTCGATCACGCGGTCGCGGTTAAGCTGGCAAAAATCAATATCGAAGTCGGGCATGGAGACCCGCTCCGGATTCAGGAAACGCTCGAACAGCAGGTTGTATTGCAACGGATCCAGGTCGGTAATTTTCAGCGCATAGGCCACCAGCGAGCCCGCACCGGAGCCGCGTCCCGGCCCGACCGGACAGCCATTGTTTTTTGCCCAGTTGATGAAATCGCTCACGATCAAAAAGTAGCCCGGGAACCCCATGTTCGCGATGGTGTTGATCTCGAACTCCAGCCGGTCCGCATAGACCGGCCGTTTCTGCTCGCGCAGCGCTTCATTGGGGTATAGATGCGCCAGACGCGCTTCCAGCCCTTCAAACGAAGACTGCCTGAAGTAGTCGTTAATCGGCAGCCGCACGCCGTCCACTTCGGGCGTGGGGTAGTTGGGCAGCATGGGCTTGCCCAGTTCCAGCGTGAGGTTGCAGCGCTTGGCAATTTCCAGCGTGTTGGCAAGGGCCGAGGGCACGTCGGCAAACAGCTGCGCCATCTGGGCCGACGACTTGAAATACTGTTCGCGCGTGAACCTGCGCACGCGGCGTGCGTTACCCAGAATTTCACCTTCGGCAATACACACGCGCGCCTCATGGGCCTCATAGTCCTCGTAGGTCAGAAACTGCACGGGATGGGTCGCCACCACGGGCAATTTGAGCCGGGCCGCCAGTTGCACGGCGGCCGCCACATGGCGCTCGTCGTCCGGGCGCTGGGCGCGCTGCAGCTCCAGGTAAAAGCGATGGGGAAACAGGCCAGCCAGATGCAAGGCACATTCCAGCGCGCGCGCGCCGTCGCCCTGCACCAGGGCCTGGCCCACGGCACCGCCCTGTGCCGCCGACAGCGCAATCAGGCCCTCATTGAGTTCTTCGAGCCATTCCAGCTTGATGACGGCCTGGTCGCGCACCACATTTTTTGTCCAGGCGCGCGTGAGCAGTTCCGACAGGTTCAGATAGCCCCGGTGGTTTTGTACCAGCAGCAGCAGGCGGGCCGCCGGCGCACCGGCCTCTTTTCCCGGCACCTGCACCCAAACGTCGGCACCTATCAAAGGCTTGACACCGGCCTTGCGGGCTTCCTTGTAAAACTTGACCGTACCGAACAGGTTGCTCAGATCGGTAATGGCCAGGGCCGGTTGCTGGTCCGCTGCGGCGGCTTCGACGATTTCATCAATGCGGTTGGTGCCGTCTACGACTGAAAACTCGGTGTGGATTCTTAAATGGACAAACAGGCTCTTCATATGCGCTTCATTTTAGGGCGGAGGCCCAGGCGTTTTCAAACACGCTATCGATTGACGCATCGACAAAGTCACCGAATTCCCATAGCGGTGCTGAATCACCGTGATGCGCTACAGGACAAGACGGTTGTAAGCCTTTGTACAGTCGGGCATTCGCTGCGAAAAAGCCGCGATTTTCATGCAAGAAGAAGGCGTAACAAACGTTTACCAACTCGATGGGGGCATTCTGAAATACTTCAAAGTTAGCTGCCACGCCCATTTTGAAAGCGCATGCTTTGTATTTGACGAGCGCCGAGCCTTGGACCCGGCCCTCCAGCCCCGGGTCCATGTCGGCGCAGTGCCTGACAACTGAGCGGGGCAAGTGGCGGGAAGTTTGAAAGGCACTCGCTTTTAAGCGCCAAAATCCAAAATGCCCTTTACGTTTCATGGATCTGACATGCCCTTATCACAACCCACCCTTCATTCTGACGATGTGGCCGCTGGCCTGGCCCAGCGCTTTCAACAGGTCCGCGCGCAAACCGAATTGCTGGCGCAGCCGCTGAGCGCCGAAGATTGCCAGCTCCAGTCCATGCCGGACGCCAGCCCGGCCAAGTGGCATTTGGCCCACCTAAGCTGGTTTTTTGAAACCTTTGTACTCGAAGGGTTTGAAGCGGGCTTCAAACCCTTCGATGCGAGTTTTCGGGTCCTGTTCAACAGCTATTACAACGGCGTTGGCGACAAGTACCCGCGCGCCAAACGCGGCCTGATCAGCCGCCCCTCGCTGCAGGACGTGCTGGCCTACCGTGCACAGGTCAATGCGCGCGTACTGAAGCTGCTGACGGGCGCTGAAAACAGCACCCGAAACGACCTGGTGCAGCTCATCACCCTGGGGCTGCATCATGAGCAGCAGCACCAGGAGTTGCTGCTGACTGACATCAAACATGCGCTGTCGTTCAACCCGGAGTGGCCCGCCTACGCCCAGAACTGGCCGCTGGCCGACATCGATCCGCAGCCGCTGCGCTGGCACCGCTACGCCGGCGGCCTGGTGAGCCATGGTTTTGACGCTGTGCAGGATGGACCGTTTGCCTTTGACAACGAGACACCGCGCCACCGCGTCTACATTGCGCCCTTCGAGCTGGCCAGCCGGCCCGTCACCAACGGTGAGGTGATGGCGTTCATCGCCGACGGCGGCTATCAGCGGTCCGAATTGTGGCTGGCGATGGGCTGGTACTGGGTCGAAGCCGGTCAACGGAACCTTCCGCTTTACTGGCAGGGAGACGCCGACGATTACCGCCATTTCACGCTGCAAGGGCTGGTAGAAGTGGACCCGAACACGCCGGCCTGCCATCTGAGCTACTTTGAGGCCGATGCACTGGCGCGCTGGGCCAGTGCGCGGCTACCCACCGAGTTTGAATGGGAACTGGCCGCCCGCACCCTGCCTGCTTCAGGCGAGCAGCCAGCAAACTTTGCAGAGAGTGCGTCCTACCACCCCTTGCCGCAACAACCACCCGGCAGTGGCATTCCGGTGCAGATGCTGGGCGATGTCTGGGAGTGGACGCAGTCCAACTACAACCCCTATCCCGGCTACAAAGCGTGGGAGGGCGTGGTGGGCGAGTACAACGGCAAGTTCATGTGCAACCAGTTTGTGTTGCGCGGTGGCTCCTGCGCCACGCCGCAAAGCCACATGCGTGCGAGTTACCGTAACTTTTTTCCGCCCGACGCGCAGTGGCAGTTCAGCGGCCTGCGCCTGGCGCGCGACGCTTGAGCGTTGACGCTGCGCAAAAGCGCAACATCCTCGGCCTGTTAACGCTGGAACTTGCCGGCTACCTCGGCCACACGCTTGCCTAAATTACGGGCATTTTCGAGGTCGCCTGGCAGCATCTCATTGGCACCCGTATCTGACGGGGACTGAGCCATGGCACCGCTGTACGATCCCAGGTAGTTGAGGTCGTTACGCTGGGCGGCCTTGCTGTTACTGGGCAAGACACCCTGGCTCACCCAGATACCGCCATGCTGCATGGCCAGGGTAAAGAGGTAGTTCAGCGTGGACATCTTGTCGCCATTCATGCTGGCGCTATTCGTGAAGCCGGCAAACAGCTTGTCTTTCCAGGACTGGGTGTACCAGGGCTTGGAAGAGGCATCGGCAAACTTCTTGAACTGCCAGCTGACGCTTCCCATGTAAGTGGGCGAGCCCATGATGACGGCATCAGCGGCATTGAGCGTGTCCCAGCCGCCTTCGGGCAGCTTGCCCTCGGCATCAATGGTCACGAGTTCTGCGCCAGCACCTTCAGCCACGGCTTGCGCCATGCGCAGGGTGTGACCATAACCCGAGTGAAAAACAACGGCAACTTTTGTCATGTCAAATTTCCTTGAAGAGGGTAAGAGCAAATAAGACCTGCGGCGCGGGCCCGGGAAACATCGGGAAGGGATGGGTCGGACGACTACAGCGGAAACGCCGCCTTCATGCGTTGCGCTTGGCGTCCAGGCTCCAGGCACCGGCACCGTGCGCTACCAGCACCAGCAGGCCACCCACCACCGCAATGTTCTTGTAGAACATCAGTTGCTGGACCATGGCCTGGTCAGCGGGCACGCCCCAGAAATTGTGGAACACGAAAGTAGCCACCAGCGTGAACAGCGACAGCGCCAGTGCCGCAAAGCGGGTGCCAAATCCGGCGATCAGCGCCAATGAGCCAGCCACTTCGACAACGATGGCGATCACGGCACCCAACTCAGGCATGGGCAGGCCCTTGGAACCGATGTAGCCCACGGTGCCGGCAAAGCCGCCCATTTTCATAATGCCAGCGGGCAGGAATAGCAGGGCCAGCAGCAGGCGGCCCACGAGGGTCAGGGGATTTCGAAGGCTTGTAAACATGAAGGAAGTCCTTTGAGCTTGAAAGAAAGAAAAAATAGAAGGTTAAAAAATCAGGCTGCGAGGTCGAACACCAGCACCTCGGCATCCTGGCCGCCGGTCAGCGCAATGTGGTGCTCGCCCTCGACCAGAAGCGCATCGCCACCGGTCAACTTGCGGCCATTCACATTGAGTTCGCCGCGCACCAGGTGTACATAACTTTTGCGCACTGGGTTCAACGGCAGCGTGGCCGCCTCTGCACCGTTAAACAGGCCTGCATACATTTTTGCGTCCGCATGAATCGTGACTGAACCCTGCGCGCCATCGGGTGAGGCCACCAGCCGCAGCGCCCCGCGCTTCTCGGCCTCAGGGAAGGTTTTTTGCTCGTAGCTGGGCGCTATGCCGGTCACGTCGGGCTCAATCCAGATTTGCAGAAAATGCGTGGTCTGGCCTTCAGCGTGGTTGAATTCGCTGTGCTGCACACCGGTGCCCGCACTCATGCGCTGCACATCGCCCGGCGGTATACCCTTGACGTTGCCCATGCTGTCTTTATGCGCCAATTCGCCGCTCAGCACGTAGCTGATGATTTCCATGTTTTGGTGGCTGTGCGTGCCAAATCCCCGGCCCGCCGCAATGCGGTCTTCATTAATGACGCGCAGGTTGCCAAAGCCCATGTGCGCCGGATCGTAGTAGCCGGCGAACGAAAAGGAATGAAACGACTTGAGCCAGCCGTGATCGGCATAGCCGCGTTCGCTGGAGGATCTTTTGATCATCATCTGGAGCTCCTTTCAAGCTGTGCTGCAATGCCTCCAATGTAGCTGCCGGCATCGTTTTGGCCGTTGCGCTTATTTGATGGCATCATTCAAATTATTTGAATCCTCATCATGGCAACCTTCAATAACCAGGTACGCAATGCCCTCACCCCCGAATCCATTGGGCTGATCGACGCGGTACACCGCACCGGCAGCATGGCAGCCGCCGCGCGCGAAGTGGGCGTGGTGCCCAGCGCCCTGACCTACCGCATTCGCCAGGTGGAAGACGCCCTCGATGTGCTGCTGTTTGACCGTTCGTCGCGGCAGGCCAAGCTGACCGAGGCGGGCAAGGAACTGCTGCGCGAAGGCAAGCGCCTGCTGATGGAGCTCGATGCCGTGGCCAACCGCGTCAAGCGCGTGGCGACAGGCTGGGAGCCGCAGCTCACCCTGGCCGTTGACAGCGTGATTTCGCATAGCACGGTGATGGAGTTGTGTGAGGCTTTTTTTGCGCTGGATCCGCCCACACGCCTGAGAATTCGCGAAGAGGCGTTGTCGGGCACGCTGGAGGCTCTCACCTCGGGTCAGGCCGACCTGGCCATCGGCGTTGCCCTTGAGCCGGCGCTGAACAAATCAGTGCACAGCAAGCCGCTGGGCGCCATTCACTTCATCTACGCCGTGGCGCCTCACCATCCGCTGGCCCAGGCCACCGAGCCCGTCACGGACGCGATGCTCATGCCGCATCGCGCTGTGGCTGTCGCCGATTCTGTGCAACGGGGCCGCGGCGTGACGATAGGCCTGCTCGGCGGTCAAGACATATTTACCGTGCCAGGCATGCAGGAAAAACTCGATGCACAGCTGCGCGGCCTGGGCGGCGGCTTCCTGCCGGAATACCTCGCGCGGCCTCACATTGCCACAGGACGGCTGGTGGGAAAACAGATGCAGCGGCCTGCACGCCTGATACCCCTGCGCTATGCCTGGCGCCATGCAAGCGATGGCCGCGAAGGGCGCGCCTTGCAGTGGTGGCTGAAACAACTGGACAATCCCATCACCCGAAAAGCGCTACTGGAGCGTGAACGGTCAATTTAAAAACCCGCTTTGCAGGCGCATGGGTCGCGCCTGCGTGTAGAGTGCGCTTATGGTTTTCGTTTATGGTTGCACTGTGATGACGAACTCTGCTGAGTAATGCTTGAATGTTGCGCCCCTTTCATCAACCCAGAAAAGTACAAAGACATGAAAAAAAAATCCCGCACCGCTTCTTCTGAAACACCCGCGCAGCGCCATATCGCCGTGGTGGGTGCCGGCATTGCCGGCATCGCCTGCGCCCGCACGCTGGCGCAGGCTGGGCACCAGGTGACCGTGTTCGAAAAAAACCATGGTGCAGGCGGACGCATGGCCACCCTTGACACCGAATATGGCGGGTTTGACCACGGCACCCAGTACTTCACCGTGCGTGACACGCGTTTTGAAAAGGCACTGGCCACCGCCTCCGGGCTGGTACGCCCCTGGAGCGCCAATACCGTTCGCATACTGGACGAACTGGGCCGCGTCGTGGCCTCGTCGCCACCTTCCAAGGAAGCGCACTGGGTCGCCACGCCTGGCATGAATGCACTGGTTCGGCAGTGGGCCCAGCCTTTGGCCGACGGCGGCCAGCTGATGCTTGAAACCGAAGTGATCCGGCTGGAGGCCGACAAGCTGCACCCACAGCGCTGGCAGCTGCAAACCGAAGGCCCCGGCGCAGGCAACCCGATTCATTCCGGCTTTGACGCGGTGGTCCTGGCCGTCCCCTCTTTGCAAGCGTATAACTTGCTGCTCAATTCGAAGCAGGACAGCCCCCTGCTGGAGGCACTGGCCGGGGTGCGGGTGGCGCCGTGCTGGAGTCTGATGGTGGCCTTTCCGCAAGCGGTGCAGCCCACGCTGGCGTATCTGGGGCCCCAGTGGAACGCGGCGCGCAGCACCCACCACCGCATTGCATGGCTGGCCAGGGAGTCGTCCAAACCCGGGCGTAGCCCGATAGAACGCTGGACCGTCCAGGCCAGCCCCGAGTGGTCACAGCGCCATCTGGAAGACGACGCCGAGCGCGTCAAAGCCAAACTGCTCAAGGCCTTCACCGAAGTCACCGGCATACGCGCCGAGCCACCCTACGCCGAGGTACACCGCTGGCGCCATGCCCAAACCACCGAGCCGCTCGGAAAAAGCCACGCCTGGGACCGCAAATCCCGCATCGGCGCTTGTGGCGACTGGTGTCTGGGCCACCGGGTGGAAGACGGCTTTCTGTCAGGTCTGGAAATGGCCCTGGCAATTCTTTAAAAACGCGAGCGACAAGCGTGGGGGCCCTACCCTACACGGGTCGGTTTGCACCATCGCCAACGGGTCCTCTTCACGCAGGGTCACTCGTCGCGGCGCTGGCCAGCTGGCTTGACGCCCGCGCGCACGGTGGTCAGTGGCTGGTGCGCATTGAAGACGTGGACACGCCGCGCTGCGTGCCCGGTGCTGACCAGACCATTCTTGCGCAACTGGCCGCCTGCGGCTTGGTGCCGGACGAGCCGCCGGTCTACCAGTCGCAGCGCAGCGCCCTTTACCAGCAGGCACTGGATCAACTCGTGGCCCAAGCTTGGGCCTACCCCTGCGGCTGTACGCGGCAGGACATCGCACGGGCGCTGGCAGCCTCCGGACAGCCACGGGAACGTCATGACGAGTTGGTGTATCCCGGCACCTGTCGCCAGGGCCTGAACGGCCGGGCAGCGCGTGCCTGGCGCTTCCTGGCGGAAAAATATGAACAAAATAGGCCTCTATCCCAAGCAGGACGGGTGCAAGCAGCTATTAAATCAGTAGCAAAATTAAATGACACTGCGACTGCCGCAGATACCGAACTTGTCTGGCATGACCGGCGGCTGGGCCTCCAAACACAGAACGTCAGCCGTGAGGTCGGCGACTTTGTACTCAAGCGGGCCGACGGTTTCTGGGCCTACCAGCTGGCCGTAGTGGTCGATGACGCCGCCCAGGGTATCACCCACATCGTGCGCGGTCAGGATCTGGCCGACAACACAGCGCGGCAAATCCTGCTGCAGCACGCGCTCGGCCTGCCCGAGCCGCGCTACCTGCACACGCCGCTGGCGCTGGGGGCCAACGGCGAGAAATTGTCCAAGCAAAACGGCGCGCAGGCGCTGGACACCCGCCAGCCGCTGGCGCTACTTCAGGAGGCGAGCCAAACATTGGGGCTGGTGGGCAACATCAACGCCGGCACGCCAAGCGAGTGGCTGCAACAAGCCGTGCCCCTGTGGGCAAGCCGACTAAAATCACAAGGTGATTGAAACTCCCCCCTCCAACCCCTCCGCCTCGCCGGAAGGCGCTCCCAGCGATGTGAGCCATCCCCGCAACATCCGCAGTTTTGTACGGCGCACCGGCCGCACCACCATCGGCCAGGCCAAGGCCTTTGCGGATGTCGGCCCCCGGTTTTTGCTGCCCTACACAACGGCGCCCATGGACTTCGCCGCTGTTTACGCCCGCACAGCGCCGACCATCCTGGAGATCGGCTTTGGCATGGGCGAGGCCACGGCGCATATTGCTGCCTTGATGCCGGAGAAAAATTTCCTGTGCTGCGAAGTCCACACGCCCGGCGTCGGCGCGTTGCTCAAACGCATTGACGAACAAGCGCTTGGCAATATCCGCATCCTGCAGCACGACGCCGTGGAGGTGATTGACCACATGCTGCCGCTGGGCAGTCTGGATGGTGTGCATATTTTCTTTCCCGACCCGTGGCACAAGAAGAAGCACAACAAGCGCCGCCTGATTCAGCCACCCCTGATTGCCAAGCTGGCCGCTCGCCTCAAGCCCGGCGGCTACCTGCACTGCGCCACCGACTGGCAACCGTATGCCGAGCAGATTCTTGAAGTGCTGAGCGCCGAGCCCTTGCTGAGCAACACGGCGGACGCATCCAGCGGCGGCTATGCGCCCAAGCCCGATTACCGGCCCCTGACCAAGTTTGAAAACCGTGGCATCAAGCTCGGGCACGGCGTCTGGGATGTGGTCTTCACGCGTGTCTGAAGCCACGCCTGAAGCCTGGTCTGTGCAGGTGTGAGCAAGCTGCCCGCGCACCGTCTTCCAACGCGCCACGGGGTCAGCCCCAGTTGCGTGGGCTTGCCCGCAGGCCAATGGCACACCATCACTGATTTTTTGCTGCAGCGCTTCCCCGCCATTGCGCGGGAGGTCTGGCTGGCACGAATGGCAAGTGGCCTGGTGGTGGACGAATTCGGCGAGCCCGTCACACCGGACCGTCCTTACCGCGGCCACATGCGGGTGTACTACTACCGCGCCCTGCCAGACGAACTCCGCGTGCCGTTTGAGGCCACCGTACTCTTTCAGGACGAGCATCTGGTGGTGGCCGACAAACCTCATTTTTTGCCGGTCACGCCCTCGGGCCATTACCTGCAGGAGACGCTGCTGGTGCGGCTAAAAAACCAGTTGGGCATCGACGATTTGATACCGATTCACCGGATTGACCGTGAGACCGCGGGTCTGGTTCTGTTCTCGATAAACCCCAGTGAGCGCGACGCTTATCAGGCCTTGTTCAGGCAGCACAAAGTCACAAAGCACTATGAAGCCATTGCGCCATGGCGCGAAGGCCTCAGCGTTCCGCTCACGCACAAAAGCCGCATTGTGCAGGGCGAGCCCTTCTTTCGGCAATGCGAAGCGCCGGGCGAGCCCAATAGCGAAACACATGTTGATGTGCTGGAAGTCAAAGGCGACCGGGCGCTGTATTCCTTAAGCCCGGTCACCGGCAAAAAGCACCAGCTGCGTGTACACATGAATGCGCTGGGCCTGCCCATTCTCAATGATCGGATGTATCCGCCGGTTCACCCCACCCCGGATGACGACTACGCCCGCCCCCTGCAATTGCTGGCGCAGTCGATTGCCTTTGAAGATCCGGTCACCGGGCAGTCACGGCAATTTGAAAGCCGGCTCCGCTTGTTGCTGGCCTGAACCGGGGTTTTGCAGGCCAACCTCAAGCCATGATTTCTTGGGCCGTGATCTGGTACTTGAAATCATCCGGCGCATAAGAGTC